>JBKOXY010000146.1:0-3797 GCA_046725125.1 Pseudomonadota bacterium
CGTTGCAGGAGAGCATCCGCTCTGGCGGCATGCTGCATGAGCTCGCCAAATCGACCGGCAAGCGGCTCCTGTTCTACTGTGCCTTCGGCGAGCGCTCGGCCATGGCGGTGCAGGCGGCGCAGGACGCGGGTCTCACCGCGGCCTGCCACATCGGGGGCGGCCTCGACGCCTGGAAGAAAGCTAGCGGGCCGCTGGTGCGTTGACCGAGCGCGCGGCGCATCCGGTGGGGCTGCTGAGCGCGCGTGGCGAGCGGCCCAAGCCACCACACCGCCGAGCAGCGTGGTGAACGCGAGGCCTTCAAGGCGGTGGACATGCCCGATCGGGGCAGTGATTGCGGGCCGGGTCCAAACAGTTCATTCTGCTCAACGCGGCCGCGCCAAGGGCGTTCGTCTGCCAGATGGAGTCGACGAGCCATGATTCCTTCGCCACTCTTGCGGCGTGCGGTTGTGGCCGCATTGGCCGCACACGCCATAACTTGGCCGGGAATGGTGTCTGCTCGGGCGCAGGCGCAGCCGCGCGAGAGCGCTGCCCAGACCTCCCTTTCCGGGAGCTATCTCGCCGCTCGGCACGCGGGTGATCAGCGCGACGTCGCGGCGGCGGCGTCCTACTACCGCGCCGCGCTGCGCGGCGATCCCAGAAACAACGAGCTGCTCGGCCGCACCTTCCTGGCGGTGCTCGCCAATGGCGAGGTTGACGAAGGAGTCAAGCTCGCCGAGCGCGTTCTGCAGGTCGACAAGAACGATCGCATCGCGCGGCTCGTCCTTGGGGTGCGCGCGATCAAGCAAAAGCAGTATCCGGCCGCGCGCCGCGAGCTCGCCCAGTCGATCCGCGGGCCGATCACCGACCTCGCAGCGACGCTGTTGTCGGCCTGGACGATGGCGAACCCGAACGAGGCGAAGCAGGCGACCGAGTCCATCGACAAGCTCGCCGGCGCGGATTGGTACGCCATCTTCAAGGAGCTGCATGCCGCGTTGATCCTCGACGTCGCCGGCCAAAAGAAGGAGGCCGCCAAGCGCTTCGAGCGCTCCTACAAGCTCGACCCGACCGCGCTGCGCGTGGTGCAGAGCTATGGAAGTTTTCTCTCCCGGCAGGGAAACAACGCCGACGCGTTGAAGGTTTTCGCCACGTTCGAAGAAGCTCTGCCGCGCCATCCGCTGATCGTCGAGGCGACCAACGAGCTCAACGCCGGCAAGAAGCTCCCCCTGATGGTTGACACGCCGCAGGCGGGCGCCGCCGAGGTGCTCTACGGGCTCGGTGCCGCGCTTGGACGGCTCGGGGGCGAGGATCTCGGGCTCATCTACCTGCAGCTTTCACTCTATCTCGCGCCCTCGCATCCGCTCGCTTTGCTTTCGCTCGGCGACCTCTACGAGGCGATGAAGAAGCCGGAATTTGCCAACAAAGCCTATGAACGGGTGCTGCTGAATTCGCCGCTCCACCGCAATGCGCAGATCCAACTCGCGCTCAACCTGGATGCGCTTGATCGCACCGACGAGGCGAAAGCGAGCCTCGAAAAGCTGATCGCCGCCAATCCGGGCAACCTCGAGGCGATCATGGCGCTCGGCAACGTGCTACGCGGGCGCAAGCAGTTTGCGGAATGTGCGGACGTCTATTCCAAGGGCGTCGACACCATCAGCAAGCCCGAGAAGTCGAACTGGGTGATCTATTATTTCCGCGGCATCTGCTTCGAGCGCGCCAAGCAGTGGGCCAAGGCGGAGGCCGATCTCAAGAAGTCGCTTGAGCTGTTTCCCGACCAGCCGCACGTGCTCAACTATCTCGGCTATTCGTGGATCGACCAGGGCATCAATCTCGACGAGGGCATGCGCATGATCAAGCGCGCGGTCGAGCAGCGCGCCGACGACGGTTATATCGTCGACTCCCTCGGCTGGGCCTATTACCGGCTCGGCAACATGGAGGAGGCGGTCAAGCAGCTCGAGCGCGCGGTCGAGCTCAAGCCCGAGGATCCCACCATCAACGATCATCTCGGCGATGCCTATTGGCAGGTCGGACGCATGCTGGAGGCGCGTTTCCAGTGGTCGCATGCGCGCGACCTCAAGCCCGAGCCCGAGGATCTCGTTAAGATCGAAGCCAAGCTGAAATCGGGTCTTCCCGACGACACCGCCTCGGCGGCGGAGGCCGAACACAAGAAGCCCGGCGGCGGCTGAGGCTGATGACGGCGGCCGCGCGCGCCGAAAAAGCGCCCGCCAAGGTCAATCTGACGCTGCGCGTGCTCGGCCGTCGTGCCGATGGCTATCACGACATCGAGAGCCTCGTTGCTTTCGCCGGCGTGGGCGATGCGTTGACCTTTATGCCCGGCGGCGCCTTGGCGCTTGCGGTGGGCGGACCGACCGCGGCCGCTGCGGGCGATGTTGCCGACAATCTCGTGCTCAAGGCCGCCCGCGCGCTCGCCGAGCGGGTCGAGGGCCTCAAACTCGGCCGCTTCACGCTGTCGAAGCGTTTGCCGGTCTCCGCCGGACTGGGCGGTGGCTCGGCGGATGCGGCGGCGGCGTTGCGGCTTTTGGCGCGCGCAAACCGCATGGCGCCCGACGATCCCCGGCTCCTGCAGGCGGCGCGGGCGACCGGCGCGGACGTGCCGGTGTGTCTCGATCCGCGTGCACGGCTGATGCGCGGCATCGGCGACATTCTCTCTGCACCACTCGATCTGCCGCGGCTGTTCGCGCTGCTCGTCAATCCCGGCGTTGCGGTGGCGACCGAGGACGTGTTCGCGGCATTAAACGTCCCGCCCGCGGAGCACATTGCGCAAGCTCCCACGCCGGCGGGACCGGCCGGGCTCCTTGCCGAGATTGCCAATGGTCGCAATGACCTGGAGGGCCCCGCGATCGAGCTCGAGCCTGCGATCGCGGACGTCCTGGCTGTGCTTCGCAAGCTGCCGGGCTGCCGGCTCGCCCGCATGTCCGGATCGGGGGCGACGTGTTTCGGTTTATTCGATTCGACGCGCGCGGCGAGCGCGGCCGCCCGCACGTTGCGGGTCGGCTATCCGGCGTGGTGGGCGCGCGCGACCGTGCTCGGCGGTTAGAGCGAGGGCGACGCCGCGCTAGTTCGAGCGGCAGATGCAGAACTCGACGGCCTCTTCCAGCGCCTCCTTCATCGGCGAGGCCGGAAACAAGGCGAGCGCGTCGGTGGCGATCGCACCATAGTGCCGTGCGCGCTGGATGGTGTCTTCGAGCGCGCGGTGCTTCATCATCAGGCCGATCGCATGCTGGAGGTCGGCGTCGGTCGCGTCCCCCTCCTCGAGCGTGCGCCGCCAGAACGCCCGTTCGCTCTCCGATCCGCGGCGGAACGACAGCACCACCGGCAGCGTGATCTTGCCCTCGCGAAAATCATCCCCGGTGTTCTTGCCGAGCTTGGCTGCCTTGCCGCCGTAATCGAGGGCGTCATCCACGAGCTGGAAGGCGATACCGAGGTTCATCCCGAACGAGCGGCAGGCGTTCTGCTCGTCTTTGGGGCGCGAAGCGAGCGCCGGTCCGACCTCGCAGGCGGCGGCGAAGAGCTCTGCGGTCTTGGCGCGAATGACCGCGAGGTAGTCGTCCTCGGTGGTGGCGGTGTTCTTGGCGGCGCCGAGCTGCATCACCTCGCCTTCGGCGATGACGGCGGCGGCCGAGGACAGGATTTCGAGCGCCTTGAGGGAAGCGACTTCCACCATCATCTTGAACGCCTGGCCGAGCAGGAAATCGCCGACCAGCACGCTCGCCTCGTTGCCCCACAGCATGCGCGCGGCGAGCTTGCCGCGCCGCATCTCGCTTTCGTCCACGACGTCGTCATGCAGCAACGTGGCCGTG
>JBKOXY010000281.1:0-4739 GCA_046725125.1 Pseudomonadota bacterium
ACGGTGTACTGCTCGAGCCGCTGGAACACGAGCTTCTCGAGCGCGAGCCCGATGGCGCCGATGACAACGACGCCGGCGAGCATCACGTCGGTGTTCAAAAATTCGCGCGCGCCGAAAATCATCCAGCCGAGCCCCCACGACACCGCGGCGAGCATCTCCACGCCGACCAGGATGCGCCAGGCCTGGGCCAAGCCCAGCCGCAATCCGGTGAGCACATAGGGCAGGGCGCCGGGCAGGATCACGTGGTGCAAGAGCCGCCGGTTGTCCGCGCCCATGGCCTGCGCCGAGCGCACCCAGATGTCCTTGACCGCCTTCACCCCGGTCCAGGTGTTGAAGATGATGGGGAAGGCGGAGACGAAGGCGACCAGCAGCACGGCCGTCATGTTGCCGAGGCCGAACCAGAGCAGGAACAGCGGCGCGTAGGCGAGCCCGGGGATGGGCGCGCCGATGCTCACCAGGGGCAAGAATACGTCTTCCGCCCGGCGCGAACGCCCCATGGCAAAACCGATGGCCACGCCGGCCACCGCGGCGAGCGCAAAGCCGGCAAGCAGGCGAGCGAGCGTGTCGAGCACGTGGTGGGGCAAGACCCCTTCGGCGGTGAGGCGCACCAAGGCCGCGGCCACCTCTTCCAGCGGCGGAAACAGCTTGCGCGGGAAGATGCCGAGATGGGCCGTCAATTCCCAGGCGAGCGCCACCACCACGAATGGAAAGGCGGTGCGCGCGACGACCTTCAACGGGCTTTCGCCGCGTCGCGCCGATATCCGCCCGCTGAGGACATGGGGTGATGCGGCGGGGGCAAGGTCGGACATGGGCTCACGATAGTGCGGGCGCACCGGTGCGGACAAGCAAGTTCCAAGCCGCGCAGCGTCCACTCCGACGGCGAACAAAACTCCGCTCATTCCCGCGCATAGCGCGTCGTTAAGGGCGTTCACGCCCGTCTTCGACGGGCTATGGACGCGCGTAAACGCGCTGATGGCGGGAATCCAGAGCCAAGGACTGGGTCCCCGCAACAGGGTCCCCGCGACGCGAGCGTCGCGGGGTGCCCCCTCGCGGGGACGAGCGGAAGAGAGGGACGCACCGGTTGCGCATGCGTGCCGCGCGCCGGTGATGATGGATTTGCGCGCGGGCGGCTGTTACCACGGCGATCGCCCCATCACGGAATAACCGCCCTCCAGCGCATGCCGAAGAACGTCGCTGCCGCGCTCGCGATCGCCTTAACGCTCGCCGCCGGCGTCGTCGGCGGGTTCGCCGCACGCTACGTTCATCTGCCGTTGCCGTGGCTGCTCGGCGCGCTCTTCACCACCATGGCGCTGTCGCTCGCGGGCGCGCCGGTGCGGCTCATCCCTTGGGGACGGCCGGCGGGGACGGTGGTGGTCGGCGCCTCCACCGGCCTGCAGTTCACCGCGACCGTGGTCGCGAAACTCGTGACCCTGCTGCCGTTGATCATCGCCGCCGCCTTCATCTCGACCATCGTCGGCGCCATCGGCGGACTCCTCTATATGCGGCTCACCGGGATCGACCGCGTCACCGCGTTCTTCGCCACCGTCCCCGGCGGCGTGGTGGAAACGACGACCATCGCCCCGCACTACGGCGGCCACCTCGAGCCCATCATGGTCGCGCAGACAACGAGGGTGGCGCTCATCGTGGTGTTTGCGCCGTTCCTGGTGATCTCCTTCGTCGGCGGCGGCGCCCAGAACCCGCTGCTCGCCATTCCCGTCGTGCCGTGGCTGCCGATCCTCGGCTTGGTCATGGTGTCGGGCGTCGTTGCGACCTTGCTCTCGCGCACGCGCTCGCCCAATGCCTGGCTCATGGCGCCGCTCTTCATCGCCGCCGCCGCCAGCCATCTCGGCTGGATCGAGGGCCGCATGCCCGATGTCCTCCTGATCGCGGCGCAGGTCCTCATCGGCAGCGCGCTCGGCGCCCAGTTCAGGCCCGAGTTTCTCACCCGGCTGTTCCGCCTGTTGTGGGCCTCGTGCCTGGTGGTGCTGTTCGCGGCCGGCTCGATGGCGCTGTTCGCCGCGGCGATTGCGTGGCTCGGCGGATATCCGGTGCCAACCATGGTGCTGGCCATGGCGCCCGCCGGCATCGCCGAGATGGTGCTCACCGGCAAGGTGCTGGGGCTCGATTCGACGATGATCGCCGGCTTCCAGCTGATGCGCATCATCATCGTGCTGATCTGGTGCCGCACCGCCCTCGTGCTGTTCCAGCACGCCGCGGAGCGCGTGTTCGGCAAGCCGCCCGACCCGCCCTCATCCTGAGGAGCGCGCGCAATGCACCGGCTGCCGCAAAACGGAACGAGGTCCGCGCGTCTCGAAGGATGGGGGCGGGCGGGGCGGCCTCATGCTTCGAGACGCATCGCAGCGCACACCGTGCCGTGGAAGCTTAATCGCTTGGCGGGCGCTGCGATGCTCCTCAGCATGAGGCCGAGAGAAAGCGATGCCTTGGCCATGACGACAAACGCTTTCGCCGTGTGCTAGGAGAGCGCCGAATTCGACCTGGCTTGAGCAAGGAGAGTTGGAATGGCAGCGAACAAGCAGAAGATCGGTTGGATCGGCATGGGCCGCATGGGTTATCCCATGGCCGAGCGCCTGCTCAAGGCCGGCTATGACGTTTCCATCTGGAACCGCACCCGCTCCAAGGCCGAGCCGCTGGCGAAGATCGGCGGCAAGGTGGTCGACAATCTCGTCGAGCTCAAGGACGTGGACGTGCTGTTCTCGATCGTCTCGACGGGCAAGGACCTGGATCAGGTCTATTTCGGCAAGAACAGCGTCACCGGCCATGGCGGCAAGCTGCCGAAAATCTTCGTCGATTGCTCGACCATCGCGGTGGAGGAATCGGCCTCGATCCGCGACCGGCTCGCGCAGCTCGGCAGCGAATACGTGGCGGCGCCGGTGAGCGGCAATGCCAAGGTCATCAAGGCGGGCAAGCTCTCCGCCGTGATCTCCGGCAGCGAGGCCGCGTGCAAGACCGTCGCCCCGCTGCTGGAAGTGATCGCCCCGCGCGGCGTCTCCTACGTGGGCGGCGGCGAACTCGCGCGCGTCTGCAAGATCGCCCACAACGTCATGCTCGGCGTGGTGATCGAGAACCTGATCGAGATCACGCTGTTGGCCAACAAGATGGGAGTGCCCCGCCACGCCTTCCTCGCCTTCATGAACAACAGCGTGATGGGCTCCATGTTCACGCGCTACAAGTCGCCGGCGCTGGTCAATCTCGACTGGACCACCACGTTCACGCCCGAGCTTCTGCGCAAGGACCTCGACCTCGGCCTGGCGCTCGGCCGCGAATGGGACGTGCCCATGCCGGTGACGGCGGCGACGCGCGAGGTGCTGCAAGGCCATTTCGGCGCCGCCACGCTCAAGCCCAATCCCGACGAATATCTGCAAAAGGACTTTGCGGCGCTGATGGAGACGATGGCGTTGGCTTCGGGGATGAAGCTCGAAAGCGAGAACAAGAACGTACCGACCGGTTTGGAGAGCTGACGCCGCGGGGAGCGCGCATGCTCAAGGTTTGGGGACGTCGCAGCTCCTTCAATGTTCAGAAAGTGCTTTGGCTCGTCGGCGAGCTCGGTCTTGCCCATGAGCACATCCCCGCCGGCGGCGACTTCGGAAGGCTCGACGAGCCGTCGTTTCGGGCATTGAACCCCCATGGACGCGTACCGGTGATCGAGGATGGCGATCTGGCGGTGTGGGAATCCCACGCTATCCTCAGATATCTGGCCGCCCGCTACGATCGGAGCGGCTTGTGGTCCGCGGACCCGGCCGCGCGCGCGCGCGTCGACGGTTGGATCGACTGGTCGCAGGCGACGCTCCAGCCCGATTTCCTCATGGGGATCTTCTGGGGTTTTTATCGCACGCCGGAATCGCAGCGCGACTGGCCTGCGATCCGCAAGAGCCTCGCGCGCTGCGCCGATCATTTTCGGCTCCTGGACGACGTTCTGGCAACGCGGCCGTTCCTGGCTGGCGACAGCTTCTCGTTGGCGGACATTCCCGCCGGCACGTCGCTCTATCGCTATTTCGAGCTGGATATCGAACGTCCCAGCGTTCCGAACGTGAGCGCCTGGTATGAGCGCCTGCGCGAACGGCCGGCCTACCGCCAGCACGTCATGATCCCGTTTGCGGAGTTGCGCGGCCGGCTCGAACCTTGAGCGTCTGCCGCAGCCTCGAACGCCTGCAATCGGTCTGCAGTCGCCTCGCCGCCAATGTGGGGATGGCCGTGGCCGCCGCCTTGCGCGCTGGTGCCGGCGCAAGCTCCCAACTAACATCCGCCCGACCATTCCATGAAGGCCGGTGACTCGTGGCCGAAGCTTTGCCCCGCATCAAGCTCGTGCTCTTTCACGCAATCATGTGGGCGATCGTTGCGCCACTTGTTCTAGCCGCGGCAGTTCTGCTGTTCGTGTCCATCATTGCATACGACATACTCCAGCATCCGGAGCGTCATCAGAACACGCGCAGAATTTGGAACGTCATTGCGACCGACCTTTACTTCGAGTACGAGGCCAACCTATGGCAGAATCAGAAGGACTGCGTGCAGTACGACGACAAGTTGCTGTATAAGCCGTCGAGCGGGTGTCACTTCGTCAACAAGGAATTTTCAACCGAGCTGACCTTCTCGGAAGACGGAAGGCTGACGACATCCTCACGCGCGCCTGCGTCTCGACGGCCGCTCATTTTTGCGGGCGATTCCGAAACGATGGGATGGGGGGTCAACGACGGCGAGACGTTCGCGTCGCTCATTGCCTC
>JBKOXY010000303.1:0-10403 GCA_046725125.1 Pseudomonadota bacterium
AGTCGACCTCACCTTCGGCGAATATCTCCGCGCACTAATCACCGCGGATGCCGATCTCGTGCGCGATGACAAGCTCGGGTACCGCACCGCGTTCATCGAGGCATTTCGCAACCGAGGCATTTATCCCAGGGACGTCAAGCATCTGTCGCCAGGAAGCCTCGTATGGGAGCCGCCACCGCTGCCGCTGCAAAAGGCCAACGTAAGGGCGGTTCTCAATCTGATGTCGATCGATTGGGATATGAGCGCCAAACGAGAGGCTGCGTATAAGTCTTCAGAAAAGAACGCAAAGATATTCTGGGACTGGCTGATGGATCCAAAGCAGGTGAGCGACGAGGAAATCGCTGCATTGGGTCTTCTTCGGATCGACAAGCCAAGACTCGGCAAGCTCGGCGAATTCACCGGAGAGCTTCGCAGGATCGAGATCCATTCGGTACGTCCGGCGCGGCGGGTTGGTCCTGACGGAAACATCCGTTCCGATTTGATCGTCGAAATCACCCAGAGCTTCCGTCTGTCGGATCCACCAGGCGTCCGGTTTCGCGGCGGCTGCACGTTGTTGATCGACCTCGCGACGGCCGAGGTCCGCTATATGGTCCGCAAGAGAGTCGACCAGCCCGGCCGTCTCGAAACACAATTACGCTTCCGTCCCGCCGCCGCGCGTGGACTCCGTGCCAACTATTTCGCGGGCGAATCCGCCCCGCGCGAGCCGTTCGCTATGATGCATCGCGTACACGGATAGGAGAGCGCCGTGGCTCGTACGTCCCAAAAAAACGCCAAAGGCCCCAGGCGCCGGCCCAGCGCAAATCCACAGGTTTTGAGAAGCTATCGCGCGAAGGTCAGAATGTACCGGCAAGGCCTGGGCGATTGTTTTCTGATTTCGCTGCCGCGTTCCGATAGTGACCGTCCGTACAGCGTCCTGATCGATTGTGGGGTCATCGTAGGCACCGCGGATGCGGGCACCAAGATGACCGAAGTGGTCGAAAACATCATCGCCGCCACGCAAGGCGAGATCGACCTCTTGCTGGCAACGCATGAGCACTGGGACCATCTTTCCGGTTTTGTGCAGGCCAAGAAGTCATTTGACAAACTCAAGGTCCACGAGGTCTGGCTTGGTTGGACGGAAAATAGCAACGATCCTTTGGCCCAAAAGCTCAAAGCGCAGCGGGATGCAGCACTCGCCTCGCTCCGCGTCGGACTGAGTCGTCTGCAGCTTGCGGGGGATGAGCACGGCGACGGCGCGGTCGAGCTTGGCGGGATTCTTGAGTTTTTCGGCGCGGCGAAGGGTGCGTCGACCGGAGACGCTCTCGCCTGTGTCAGAAAAATGTCGCCGAAGCTGCGCTACTGCCTCCCGACCGATGATCCCGTAGAGCCTAGCGGCGTTGGGGCGAGGTTCTACGTACTCGGCCCGCCGCATGACGAGAAGTCATTGCGTAAGATCAACCCCTCGACGCGCGACAAGGAAACATACGGCCTTGCGTCCGACGGATTCCAAATTTTCATGGAAGGAGCGGGTACGGCACTGAATAGTGAAGACATCGGTCAGCCCTTCGATCGGCAGTATGAAATCCCATTCCCGTACGCTCGGGAAATGGCGTTCTTCCAGCAGCAGTATTGGACGCCAGCCGATGCGACAGACAACTGGCGACAGATCGACATCGACTGGCTTGGAGGCTCGACGGAGTTCGCGCTGCATCTCGATTGCCTCACCAACAACACAAGCCTGGCGTTGGCGATCGAGCTCCCGGACGGCGATGTGTTGCTGTTCGCGGCCGACGCCCAGGTTGGGAATTGGCTGTCGTGGCAAGGCCTCGAATGGGAGATCGGCGGCAAGAAAGTCACCGGGCCCGACCTGCTCAAGCGCACGATCCTCTACAAGGTCGGGCACCACGGCAGTCACAATGCCACCCTAACGGACAAGGGCCTCGAACAGATGGAGAAACTGCGCGTCGCGATGATCCCGGTCGACGAGGCGATGGCGAAGAAGAAAAGATGGAACCATATGCCCCGCGACGAACTTGTTGCCGCGCTCAACGAAAAGGCCAAGGGCGTCGTTCTGCGCGCCGACAGGCCGATGCCGATGACGCAGGAACAGGTCGTTGAAGACAGACTATTTTTTGAGGTCACGTTCTAGTATCGCTACGTCGTCGCGATCAACAACCTGATCTTCGCAGCGCAGCGATCGGACCGAACGCTCTCCCTCAATGACCGCGTGAGCTCACAACGCTGCGACAGCGCGCTTGAATTCAGGGCCTACTCCCGCACAGCCTCTCACCGGCCCGAGAACGCGAGGGAAGAGGGCGCTTTAATGAAGACCGCGCTCGCGGTTCCATCTCTCGCTAGGGAAGCACGTCATGCGCTTTCCCCCGCGCGGGGCTTGCGCTATGAGGCTCGTGCGCCTCGACCCGCCGTCAGGAACCGCTGATGTTCCCCAAGCCGAAGCCCGCGCTCACGCCCAACACCTATGCCTACGAATCCGAGCCGCTGGTGAAGCCCACCGGCTTTCGCGAATACGACGCGCGCTGGCTCCTGGAAAAGGAAATCAACCTGATGGGCGTGCAGGCGTTGGGGCTCGGCCTCGGCACTCTCATCCACGAGCTCGGCGCCCCGCCGCGGGTGGTGACCGGCCACGATTTTCGCGCCTATTCGGCGTCGGTGAAGACCGCCTTGACGTCGGGACTGATGGCGGCGGGCTGCGACGTGCACGACATCGGCCTGGCGCTCACCCCCATGGCGTATTTCGCCCAATTCGATCTCGACGTGCCGTGCGTGGCGATGGTGACCGCCTCCCACAACGACAACGGCTGGACCGGCGTGAAGATGGGCGCCGCTCGCCCGCTCACCTTCGGCCCGGACGAGATGAGCCGGCTCAAGGCGATTGTGCTCGAGGCGCGCTTCGAGCTGCGCGGCGGCGGCTCCTACACCTTCGTCGAGAACTTCCCGGCCCGTTACATCGCCGATCTCACCAAGCGCCCGAAGCTCAAGCGCCGCCTCAAGGTCGTTTGCGCCTGCGGCAACGGCACCGCCGGCGCGTTTGCGCCGCAGGTGCTCGCCGCCGTCGGCTGCGAGGTCTTCCCGCTCGACTGCGAGCTCGACCACACCTTCCCCAAATACAATCCCAACACCGAAGACATGAAGATGCTGCACGCGATGCGCGACGAGGTGTTGCGCGTCAAGGCGGACGTGGCGCTCGGTTTCGACGGCGACGGCGACCGCTGCGGCGTCGTCGACAACGAGGGCGAGGAAATTTTCGCCGACAAGGTGGGCGTGATGCTCGCGCGCGACATCTCCGCGCAACACAAGGGCGCGACCTTCGTTGCCGACGTGAAGTCGACCGGCCTGTTCATGACCGATCCGGTGCTGCGCGAGCATGGCGTCAAGGTCGACTACTGGAAGACCGGCCACTCCTACATGAAGCGCCGCGTCAACGAGATCGGCGCGATGGCGGGCTTCGAGAAATCCGGCCACTTTTTCTTCAATCCGCCGCTCGGCCGCGGCTACGACGACGGGCTCGTGTTCGCGCTTGCGGTCTGCGACATGCTCGACCGCAATCCTAAAAAGAGCATGGCCGACCTCAAGAACGCGCTGCCGAAGACCTGGTCCTCGCCGACCATGTCGCCGCACTGCGCCGACGAGGTGAAATACCGTGTGGTCGACGACGTCGTGCAGCACTTCCAACAGGCGAAAGCAAAGGCCGAGAAGGTGGCGGGCGAGCCGATCCGCGACCTCGTCACCGTCAACGGCGTGCGCGTGACCGTCGCGGACGGCACCTGGGGGCTCGTTCGCGCCTCCTCCAACAAGCCGGAGCTGGTGGTGGTGGTGGAGAGCCCGGTGTCGGAGGCGCGCATGCGCGACATGTTCAAGGCGATCGATGGCGTGCTGCGCACGCATCGCGAGGTCGGCGCGTACAATCAGACGATCTGACGCCGGTCGCAGGCCCGCGTCGCATGTCGCGGCGCGGCCATCGTCGCGCGTTACGAGCTGGAACGACCGTTGCCGAGGGGGCGAGCGCCACGCCCGTTGTTGCGGGTCGCGCGCCGTTTCTTGCCCTTATCGGAGTGCGCGAGCAGGACCTCGATCAGCGCGCTCACCTTCGGCGCGAGCGTGCCTTTGCGCCGGATCAGGCTCGTTGGCGCGTGGGCGAGCGCCGGCGGCAAGGAATGCACGCTCAAGAGCTTGGCGTCGGGAAAGGTGGTGAGCACGTTGCGCGGCATCAGTGAAATGCCCATCCCCGCAACCACGCATCCGAGCATGGCGTGGTAGGAGGTAATCTCGACGATGCGATCGGGCATTTCGCCGTGATGTGCGAACCAATCCTCGAGCCGCTGGCGGTAGGAGCAACCGGATTCGAAGGCGAGCACGGTTTGCGGCCTGGCGTCGCGCGGCGACTTGATCGCAGGATGACCGGCGGCGGCGATGATCACCAGCTCTTCGTCGTAGATCGCCACCTTCTCGAAGGGCGCATCGGCGATGGGTTCGGAGGCGAGCGCGGCGTCGAGCTCACCGGCGAGGACGGCGGCGGCAAGCTCCTTGGTATTGCCGGTGCGCAACTCGAGAGTCACGTCCGGGTAACGGCCGAGATAGTCGTTCATGGGCACGGGCAACCGCATCGCGGCGGTGCTTTCCCCCGTGCCTAACCGCAACAGCCCGCGCGGCTCGGCATCGTGCACCGCCTCGCGGGCCTCCTCGGCAAGATCGAGCAGCCGATCCGCGTAATCGAGCAGCAGCTTGCCCTCGGGGGAGAGGTGCAGCTTCTTGCCCTCGCGCACGAACAGCTCGACGCCGAGCTCGCGTTCGAGCTGGCGCACGCGGGTGGTGACGTTGGATTGGACGCGGTTGAGCTTTTCCGCGGCCCGCGTCACGCCCCCGGCTTGCACCACGGAGCGGAAGATATGCAGGTCGGTCAGATCCATCGTTCTCGTCCCAAGATGATTATCATCATAATTATTCATTTTACGTGATGGTTCGACGCGCGTAAAGCCCATCTCAAGATCGTAATCGAAGGAGATGGAGCATGTTTGCCAACGACGAAAATGCTTTTTATTACAACGGCTTAACGCGGGACGAGTGGGAGAAGGCAAGGCGGCGCATCATGCGCCGCGCGGACGCCGCCCGCGCCCAAGCGCTGCGCGACCTTGCCGGCGCCGTCCTGCGCCTGGTGCACACCCTTGTCGCGGCGGTCGCCGCCGTGGCCGGCAAATGGTGGCGCGCCTACCTCCGCCGGCGCGAGCGCAACGCGGCGGTGCGAGAGCTTCGTGCGCTCGATGACCGCACGCTCAAGGACATTGGGATCAACCGCTCGGAGATCGAGTCGGTGGTCGACCGCCGAGATGACACGCGATTGCGGGACGCAACCATCGCGGCCAATCGTTCCCGCCGGCGCGATCCCACCGCGGGCACCGGTATGACGTCGAGGCCTCAGCCATCCCCCAGGCAGTTGATCAAGAAGCACGCCGCTTAACGTGGTTGTGCGTCAATTGAGTGCCTTCCATAAGCGTCGCCCCCGGGCTTGACCCGGGGGGCCCATCCTTTTTGCAAGCGGCGGCGCGCGCTTATGCGACCGTTTCCTCGAACGTCGCGCGGAAGGGATGCGCCGGGTAGACGCCGAGGATCTTCATCTCCTTGGAGTAGAAGGCAAGCTCCTCGAATGCGAACACCAGGCTGCGGTCGTCGGGATGGCCCTCGACGTCGGCGTAGAACTGGGTCGCAAAGAAATTGCCTTCGATCATGTAGCTTTCGAGCTTGGTCATATTGACGCCGTTGGTGGCAAAACCGCCGAGCGCCTTGTAGAGCGCCGCCGGCACGTTGCGCACCCGAAACAGAAACGTGGTGATGACCGGCCCGGCGTCGCTCTTCGCCCATTTGGCGTCGCGCGACAGCACGATGAAGCGCGTGGTGTTGTGGTCCTCGTCCTCGATGTCCTGCGCCAGGATGTCGAGGCCGTAGATTTCCGCGGCAAGGCGCGAGGCGATGGCGGCGCGCGTCTTGTCGCCAATTTCGGCGACCTCGCGCGCGGAGCCCGCGGTGTCGGCGGCGACAATCGGTTTGATGCCGAGCTTGCGGATCACTTTGCGGCATTGACCCAGCGCGTGGACGTGGCTCTCGACCGTCTTGATGCCCGCGAGCGTTGCCCCCTTGGGCGCCAGGAGCTGATGCCGCACCGGCATGAAATGCTCGGCGACGATGTGCAGCCCCGAGTCCGGCAACAGATGGTGAATGTCGGCGACGCGGCCCGCGACCGAGTTTTCGATCGGAATCATGCCGAGTTCGGCCTCGCCGCTATTGATCGCGGCAAATGCATCTTCGAAGGTCGCGCACGGCACCGGTTCGTAGTCGGGATAGACCTCGCGCGAGGCGAGGTGGGAGTTCGCTCCCGGCTCGCCCTGGAACACGATCTTCTTGGCTGCCGTCATGGCCGTTCCGGTACGCACGCCGCCGCTCCGAGTCAACGTCTGGGTTGGGCGTCCTCTTTCAGGATGAGGATGGCTTGAGGATTTCGCGTGCCCGCTCGAGATCCGCGGGCGTGTCGACGCCGAGCGGCACGCTGTCGACGATGGTCGCATCGATGCGCATTCCCGCTTCGAGCGCGCGGAGCTGCTCGAGTTTTTCGCGTTGTTCGAGCGGCGAAGGCGGCAGCGCCACGAAACGGGCGAGCGCCGCGCGGCGAAAGGCATAAAGGCCGATGTGATGATAGAGCGGCCCCTCGCCGGCAGGCGCCGCGGCGCGGGTGAAATAGAGCGCGCGCAGCCGCCGCTCCGCAACCGGGGTGCCGACGAGCTTCACCACGTTCGGGTCGGTGCGTTCGTCCGCGCGCCTGATTTCCGCCGCCAACGTGGCGATGTCGACCGCCGGGTCGGCGAGCGGTGTGATCGCGGCCGCGATGTCGGAAGGCGCGAGCGTCGGCAGATCGCCCTGCACGTTGACGATGATGGCGCTGCGCCGCTGCGGGTCGGCGACGTTCAAGGCCTCGAAAATGCGATCGGATCCCGAGACGTGATCGGCGCGCGTCATCACCGCGCGCGCGCCGGCTTTCTCGACGCAGGCCGCGACCACATCCGAATCGGTCGCGACCACCACCTCCCCGAGCCGCGCGGCCTGCGCTCGGCGCAGCACGTGGACGATCATCGGCTCGCCCGCAATGTCGAGGAGCGGCTTGCCGGGAAGCCTGGTCGAGGCCATACGCGCAGGGATGACAATGAGAACGTCGGCCATCGCTGCGCCTCGGCCGCCTGCGGCCCGCTGGCAAAATGTACGGTTTGCCTCACCCTGAGGCGAGGGTCCTAAAGCGCGGTTGCGCACCTCCTCGGGACGAGGATGGCGCGTCGATTGGCCGCTTATACGGGTTGCCAGCGCCGAGGCAAACCGGCTATTTGTGCACCGCCGCAATCTGCCGCGGCCGCGTCCAATTCCCCCAACCTTCCGCGCGAGCCTTGAGGCGATGGACTCCTTTGAAGTGAACAAAATCCTCGGTGCCATCCTGGGCACCTGTCTCGGCGTGCTCTCGATCAACATCGCCGCCGGCGCCATCTTCGCGCCCGGCAAGCCGGCCAAGCCCGGCTACGAGATCGTGGTGCCGGAGCAGGCGCCGGCGGGCAAACCCGCCGAGCAGGAAAAGCAGGACTCGATCGAGCAGCTGCTCGCCAAGGCCGACGTCGCCCGCGGCGAGAGCGCGGTGAAGAAATGCCAGGCCTGCCACACCTTCACTAAGGGCGGGCGCAACATGGTCGGCCCCAATCTGTGGGGCGTGATCGGCCGTCCGAAGGCGTCGGAGGCGGGGTTCAACTATTCCGCGGCGCTCAAGGCGAAAGGCGGCAATTGGACCATCAACGACCTCAACCAGTTCATCAACAATCCGCGCGGCTATATGCCCGGCACCAACATGACCTTCGCCGGCATCCAGCGCGGCGGCGAGCGGGCCGACGTCATCGCCTATCTCAACACGCTCTCCGACAACCCGGCACCGCTGCCCAAGGCGGCCGAGGCGGCCGGCAGCCCGAAGCCGCAATGAAGGAGCCCCGGTCCGCGGTCGCGGCCCCTTATCGCTTACTTTAAGATTTGGTAATGAACGCGTTGCAGCCCACCACATCAGTGGCGCCGGCGCGGTCGCGGCCTACTTATAAAGCGATGGTAAAGTGATGGTCCGACCGCGCACATATCCGTGCCCAGCCATCCAAAATAGGACATAATCCGGCCAGTGTGTGCGTCACTGGCGTCGTTCCCCCGGAGGTTTCCTTGCGCCTGACCCGTCGATCCGTCGTTCGCACCGGCGTCCTCGCAGCTTTATCCCCGATCCTCGACCGATTTGGAGCGCCGTTTCTCGGCGCATCGGCGCGCGCGCAAGACGGTAATCTCCAATGGCAGCACGGATTGTCGCTGTTCGGCGAGCTCAAATATCCGGCCGGCTTCAAGCATTTCGACTACGTCAACCCGAACGCCCCGAAGGGCGGGAGCGTGCGCCTGATGGCGTTGGGCACGTTCGACAACTTCAACGAGGTCGTCTCCGGCTTGAAGGGATCGATCGCGGCCAGCGCGGGCATGCTCTCCGACACGCTGCTGGCGCCGTCGCTCGACGAAGTATCGACCGACTATGGGCTCATTGCCGAAGCGGTCAGCCATCCGGGCGACTTCAGCACGGCGACCTTCCGTTTGCGCGCCAACGCGCGCCATCACGACGGCAAGCCGGTGACGGTCGAGGACGTGATCTTCTCCATGCAAGCGTTCAAGAAGCACAACCCGATGCTGGCGGCCTATTATCGCCATGTCACGAAAATGGAACAAACTGGAGAGCGCGAAGTCACCTTCATCTTCGACGCCCCGGGTAATCGTGAAATGCCGCTGATCCTGGGTCAGCTCAACGTGCTGCCGAAGCATTGGTGGGAGGGGACCGACGCCGCCGGCAGGAAGCGCGACATCGGCGCGACCACGCTCGAACCGCCGCTCGGCAACGGCGCCTACCGCATCAAGGAGTTCGTCGCCGGCCGCACCGTCGTCTACGAGCGTGTGAAGGACTATTGGGGCAAGGATCTCAACGTCAATGTCGGACGCGACAATTTCGACGAACTGCGGTTTGAATATTTCCGCGACGGCACGGTCGCCATCGAGGCCTTCAAAGCCGACCATATCGACTGGCGCACGGAGAACGTCGCCAAGAACTGGGCGACGGGCTACGATTTCCCGGCGGTCAAGGAAAAGCGCGTCGTGCTCGAGGAATTCCCCCAGCGCAATCGGGGGATCATGCAGGCTTTCGCCTTCAATACCCGCCGCGACAAGTTCAAGGACGCGCGGCTGCGGCGCGCGTTCAATTTCGCCTACGACTTCGAGGAGATGAACAAGCAGATCTTCTTCGGCCAATACACGCGCATCAACAGCTACTTCGACGGCACCGAACTCGCCTCGTCAGGTCTGCCGCAAGGCCAAGAACTGGAGATCCTGGAAACGGTGCGGGACAAAGTACCGCCGGAAGTGTTCACCACCGCCTACACAAATCCGGTGGGCGGAAACTCCGAGAACGTACGCGCCAATCTGCGCGAAGCGATGCGGCTGTTGAAAGAGGCCGGATACGAAATCCGCAACCAGAAGCTGGTCAACCCCAAGACCGGCGAAGCCGTGAGCGTCGAAATCCTCACCGAGGACCCGAGCATCGAGCGCATCATCCTGTTCTACAAGCCTTCGCTCGAACGGCTCGGCGTCACCGTGAATGTGCGCACGGTCGATGATCCGCAATACGAGAACCGGCTGCGCAATTGGGATTTCGACATCATCGTCGCCTCCTGGCCCGAATCGCTTTCGCCCGGTAACGAGCAGCGCGACTACTGGGGCTCGCCGGCCGCCGACACGCCGGGCTCGCGCAATTACGTCGGCATCAAAAATCCGGCGGTCGACGCGCTGATCGAGCGGGTGATCTTCGCCAAGGACCGCGCCGGGCTCGTCGCCGCCACCAGGGCGCTCGACCGCGTGCTGCTTTGGAACCACTACGTGGTGCCGCAATTTACCTTGGATAAAAGCCGTACCGCGCGCTGGGACCGTTTCAGCCGGCATGATCCGCTGCCGAAATACGGCGCGTCGGCGTTCCCGACCGTGTGGTGGTGGGATGCGGAAAAAGCCTCCAAGACAGGGACGCGACCATGAGCAACATCTGCAAGGTGACGCGACGCCACACGCTAGTACTCGGGGCCGGTGCGCTCGCATCGACGATCGCTCGCTCGGCGCGGGCGGAGGAAGGTCCCGAGCGCCACGGCATCTCGTCGTTCGGCGACCTCAAATATTCTGCAGGGTTCAAGCATTTCGACTACGTCGACCCCAACGCGCCCAAGGGCGGCACGTTCTCCCAGGTCGGGTCGAACCGGGTCTTCAATCAGAACTTTCTCACCTTCAATTCCCTCAACATCTTCATCCTCAAGGGCGACGGC
>JBKOXY010000262.1:0-6712 GCA_046725125.1 Pseudomonadota bacterium
TGCGCCCGCAGCTGAGCGTCGAGATTCGACAGCGGCTCGTCGAACAGAAAGACCTTAGGATTGCGCACGATGCAGCGGCCAAGCGCCACGCGCTGCTGCTGGCCGCCCGACAACTGATATGGACGGCGATCGAGCAGCGGCTCGATCGACAGTATCCTCGCCGCGCGGCTGACGGCGGCCGCGATCTCCGTTTTGGGTACACGGCGGTTGCGCAGCCCGAAGGCCAAATTGTCGCGCACGCTCATGTGCTGATAGAGCGCGTAATTCTGGAACACCATGGCGATATCGCGGTCCTTCGGCTGCAGGTGGTTCACGACCCGGCCGCCGATGGCGATGGTGCCGCCGCTGATCTCCTCGAGGCCCGCGATCATGCGTAACGTCGTCGATTTGCCGCAACCCGACGGACCGACCAGCACGACGAATTCGCGATCCTTGATGTCGAGATTGATGTCCTTGACCGCGACCACGTGGCCGTAAACCTTGTGCACGTTGGTCAGTACGACGGCGGCCATGACGTTTAGATCCTGAGCCCGCGAATGACGTATCTCTGCCCGAACAGCGTCACGATCAGCGCCGGAACGAGCGCGATCACCGCGGTCGCGCTCATGAGGTGCCATTCCATGCCGAGCTCGTGAACGAACTGCGCCATCACGACGGTCAAGATCGGTGTTTCATGCGCCGTCAGAATGAGGGCGAACAGGAACTCGTTCCAGGTATAGAGCCAACACAAAATCGCGAGCGCGGTGAGGCCGGGAATTGCCGCCGGCATGGCCACGCGCCAAAACGCGCCCCAACGCGAACAGCCGTCGATCATGGCCGCGTATTCCATGGACGGGTCGATGCCGTCGAAGAAGCCTTTCATGATCCAGGAGAAGAAGCAGATGTGGACGGCGACGTGCGGCAGCAGCAGGCCCCAATAGCTGTCGAAAATGTGCAGCTGCTGCGTCACGAAATACAGCGGCAGCACCCAAGCGACGTAGGGCACGCAGCGAAAAATGTAGATCAACGAAAACCAGGCGTTCGGGATCGGTCCCTTGAACCGCGACAACATGTATCCGGACGTCGCCGTGACGCCGAGCGAAAGCACCGTCGCCAGCGTCGAGATCATGAAGCTGTTGAACAGCGCCCTGACGACGATCTCCTGCGTCAGCACGTCGTGGAAGTTGTCGATCGTGAATTCGGTTCCCCGATGCACGTAATAGACGCCGGTTCCGGGACGCAGCGAGGTCAATACCAGCCAGAACACGGGAAAGGCGAACAGCAGGCAAACCGCGATCGCCGTCAGTGCGAACAACACCGCCTTTCCTCGCGGAGCGAGCGCCGAGAAAAAGCCCTCGGATCGCGCGGGCGCCGTCGCGATGCCCCTCACTTCGACACCTCCACGAAGCGATTGAGGAGACGGTAGAGCAGCAGCGCGAAGACCACGATGATGATCGCCCCGATCACGGCCGCGGCAGAGCCGCGGGCAAGGTTGAGGAACTGGAAGGACTCGACATAGGCGTAGAGACTGAACAGCTCGGTGGCGCGCGCCGGCCCGCCACCGGAAATCGTCCACACGATATCGAAGGTGCGGAATGCGTCGATCGAGCGGATCACGATGCAGACCACCATGACCGGGCGGAGCATCGGCAACGTGATGTGCCGGAAGGTGCGCCAAGCGCTGGCGGCGTCGATGCGCGCCGCCTCGAACGGCTCGGGAGGGAGGCTTTGCAGGCCGGCGAGCAGGATCAGGGCGAACCAGGGGGTCCACAGCCACACGTCGGTCAGCAGAATCACGAAGAACGTCGTCCAGCGCTGCGTCAGCCACGAAATGGGCGCAAGTCCGAGGCCCTCGAACGCCGCGTTCACGACGCCGAATTGATCGTTGAACATCCACCGGATCATGATGGCGGCAATGACCGGCGCGACCATCAGCGGCAGCAAAACGAAGGACTGAACGAGCCAGCGCCCGGGGAAGCGCCTGTTCAGCATCAGCGCGATCGCGAGGCCGAGGAGGAGCGAAAGCGCGACGCTCGCGAACATGAAGCCGAACGTGTTGGGAAGCACGATCTCGAGGAATTCCTGATCGCGAAGCACGTGGATGTAATTGGCAAGCCCGACCCAGGTCCGCTTGGGATCATGCAGCGTCCAGTCGCGGAAGCTGGCGTTGGCCCCGGTCAAAATGGGGACGACCTGGAACAACGCAAGCACGAGCGCTGCCGGCGTGATCAGCGCCAGCATGAAGCGCGTCTTCTCGTTCATTCGAAGGAGACTTCCATCAAGGCCGCCTCAACACGCCATGGCCCGGAGCTACCTGCTCCCGGGCCATCGCGTCGACACGTCCGGTTCAGGACGAAAATAAGAGTCGCTAGTTGCCGGTCGCGGCGCGGTGGATTTTATCGGCGTGCTCGGCCAGCACCTTCGGTATGTCCTCGCGCTTGCCGGTGAGCGCCGCGATCGCCATGTCCGAATATGCCTTGTGCACAGCCGGCCACTCGGCGAAGTAGTACGCCGAATGCGTGATCGGCGTTTGATCGAACACCGCATGCTTGAGCGCCGCGAAGTCCTTGTCCTCGGCTGCGAGCTTCGGCCAGAGCTTGACGTTCGGCGGCGGACCGCCGGTCTTCTTCCACATCTCGATCTGCCCGGCCTCATCGCTCATCATCGCGGAGAGCATCTCCTTGGCGAGCTTCTTGCGCTCCGCCGGTACGCCCTTGGGGATGGCCCACCCCCAGATTTCGTTCCATGACGTCGGCTTCTGCGCGCGCGGGCCCACCGGGAACGGCGCCATGCCGATCTTGCCGACGATCTTGGAGCGCTTGGGGTCGTTGAACTCGCCGAAATGCGTCGAGTCGACGAGCGTGAAAGCGGCCTCGCCAGCCATGAAGATCGCGTTCGCCTCGTTGCGCCCATATGCCGTCATGCCGGGCGGACTGATTTTGTGGGTGTTGATCGCGTCCCACCAGAACTCGACGATCTCCCGATGGCACGGCTCGGTCACCGCCGGCTCGAACTTCGCGGCCGTGAGCTTGCCGTTGTCGCGCTCGAACAGCGGCTTGAGGATGTCGCAATTGTTCGCCCACATGGTCCACCACAAGCTGAACCAGCTGTTGTTCATGCTCATGCCGCCGACATAGCCCCATTTGACTTTGCCTTCCTTTTGCAGCCGCTGGCTCACCGAAACCAACTGGGCGAACGTGGTAGGAACTTCCTCCGGCTTGACGAGGTCCGAGCGGTAGAAGAACGTGCCGACGGTGTGTGCCATGGGCACGACGGTGAGTTTCTTTTCGTCGTTCCAGAACGCGAGCAGCGGCCATCGGTCCGAGTTCTCGATGCCCTTGACGTCGTCGGTTGTCTCCAGCCATTTCTTCCAGAGCTGACCCCAATCATCATTGTGCCAGATGACATCGAACTGATCGGTCCCGCTCGTCAGCGTCGCGGTGACCTTTTCCATGAAGACGCTGTACGCCATCGGCACGCGCGTCAGCTTGACGCCATGGGCCTTCGCCCATGTCTCCATCATGTCGAGCGAGGCATCTTGGATGGGATTCTTCATGTACCCAACCTTGAGCTCGCGCTCCTGCGCCTGGGCCGAAAAAAGGCCCGTCGAAAGGGCGAGCCCGATCGCAGTCGCAGCGCAGAGCCCAATGAAGCGTCGCAGTTCGGGCATTGATACCTCCTCTAACCGAGCCGTTTCTTGGATGTCGGCGGGGCTCGACCATCACACACCTTTGCCGGGGCCGAGGCAATGTGGTCGCCCGCCTTCGAGCGGTCTTGCTGCCATTCAAGTCCCGAAACACCGCCCGTTTCAAGGGCATCCAGACGCGAGGGGGGCCGTTGCGCCGCCCGGCGACTGCGTGCGATCCGCCGTTCGCGCCCCGGCGGGGTTTTTCCGACGCTGATTTTTTTATATGATTTTCGAATGTGGCGCAGTCTCGCATGCGTTGTGATCATCGCCGTGTTGGCGATCGTGCATGCGAACGCGCAGGAGTCGCCCGCGCAGTACTACAGCGGCAAGCAGATCACGGTGATCGTCGGCTCCTCGGCCGGCGGCGGCTACGACATTTACGCGCGGCTCCTGTCCCGTCACATGCCCAAACACATTCCCGGCAATCCCACCATGGTGGTGACCAACATGGCGGGCGCGGGCAGCAACGCCGCCGCCGCGCACCTCTTCAACGTGGCGCCGAAGGACGGCACGGTCATCGGCGCGCTGCAGAACAGCGCCGTTCTCGACTCGCTGCTCGACGTGCTGCTCGGCGACACCAAGCGGCTGCGGCACGACGCCACGAAATTCGTCCATCTCGGCTCCGCGACCATCGACCACTATGTCTGCATCGCGCGCGCAGACGCGGCCGTGAAGTCCTTCAAGGACCTGCTCACGCAGGAACTGATCATCGGCGCCAGCCAGCCCGGTACCTCGACGCGCGACTATCCGGCGATGCTCAACAACTTGACCGGCACCAAAATTCGCCTGGTCAGCGGTTATCCCGGCACGCGCGAGATCACGCTTGCCATCGAAAAGGACGAGGTCAAGGGGCTGTGCGGCTTCAGTTGGTCGAGCCTCAAGGCGCAGCGTCCGGATTGGCTCAAATCCGGCTTCATCCGCGTGCTCGTGCAAGAGCACGACAAGGGCCACCCCGACATCAGCAAGATGGGCGTGCCGCTCGCCGTCGACTTCGCCACGACGCCGGAGAATCGCCGGGTGATGGAACTGGTCTACAGCTCGGAGACCTTCGGCCGCCCCTACATGATGCCGCCCGGCGTGCCGGCGGAGCGGGTCGCGGCGCTGCGCACCGCGTTCATGCAGACGATGCGCGACCAAAACCTGCTGGCCGAGGCACAGAGGATCGGGGTGGTCATCGATCCGATCTCGGGCGAGGAACTGCAGGCGCTGGCCGAAAAGATCTTTGCAACGCCTGCGGCCGTGGTCGAACGAGCAAAGCAAGCGATGGAGTACAAGGCGCCGTAGCCACGCAATTCTCGCCTCAGTGCGGACCAGTTGCAGCCAAAGGATTTTGCGCCGGCGGCAGATCGTGCAAGTGACAGGCGACGAACTCCCCCTCTCGCGTTGATCGCAATTCGGGTTCCTCCACGCGACAGCGATCGAAGGCGTAAGGACAGCGGGTGTGGAAGCGGCAACCCTTGGGCGGATTGATCGGGCTCGGCACATCCCCTTTGAGAATTATGCGCTTGCGCGCCGCGCCGGGCTCAGGCATCGGCACGGCGGAGAGCAGCGCCTCGGTATAAGGATGCTTGGGCGCGGCGAAGATGCTTTTCTTCGGAGCGAGCTCGACGATCTTGCCGAGATACATGACCGCAACCCGATGGGTCATGTGCTCGACGATGGCGAGATCATGGCTGATGAAGAGGAGCGCAAGGCCGAACTCGCGCTGCAGATCCTGCAGCAGGTTCACGATCTGCGCCTTGACGGAAACATCCAGCGCGGAGACCGCCTCGTCGCACACGACGAGATCGGGTTCAGCCGCGAGCGCGCGCGCAATGGCGATGCGCTGGCGCTGTCCGCCGGAGAATTCATGCGGCCAGCGCGTCTTGGCCTCGTGCGGCAATCTCACTTTTTCCAACAACAGGTCGATCCGCGCTTCCATGTCGGCGGTCGATTTCGCCAGCTCGAAGTTGCGGATCGGCTCGGCGATCAGATCGCGCACGCGCATGCGCGGATTGAGGCTCGAAAGCGGATCCTGGAACACCACCTGCATGCGCCGCCGCAGCGGCCGCAGCGAGCCCGCCGGCATGTCATCGATGCGCTGTCCGTCAAGCACCACCTGCCCGGCGGTGATGTCGAACAGTCGCAGGATGGCGCGGCCGACCGTGGACTTGCCGCAACCGGATTCGCCGACCAGTGCCAGCGTCTCCCCCTTGTCGATCTGGAACGACACGCCGTCGACCGCGTAGACCCGGCGCCCGCCGGGTCGCAGCAAGCTGCCGCGCAGCGGGAAATGCTTCTTGAGATCGTTGACTTCGAGCAGGACCGGGCTCATGCGGCCACCGTTGCCTTGGCGGCGAAATGGCAGGCGGCGAAATGGGCCGGCGCCTTCTCCTCCAGCGCGGGCGCCACGCGCCGACACAGGTCGCGCGCCAATGCGCAGCGGTTCGCGAATACGCAACCCGCGATGCGCTGCTTGAGGTTCGGTACGACGCCCGGGATCTCCGCCAACCTGGTTTGCGCTGCGGCGAGGGAGGAGCCGAGTTTGGGCACCGCGCTGAGCAGGCCCCGCGTATAGGGATGCCGCGGCGAACGGAACAGCTCGGCGACCGGCGCTTCCTCCACCTTGCGGCCCGCATACATCACCATGACGCGTTCGGCGACTTCGGCTACCACGCCGAGGTCGTGGGTGATGAGGATGATGGCGGCACCGACCCGCTGCTTGAGGTCGGTCATGAGATTGAGGATTTGCGCCTGGATGGTGACGTCGAGCGCGGTGGTCGGCTCATCCGCGATCAGGAGCTTCGGGCGGCAGGCGAGCGCAATGGCGATCATGACGCGCTGGCGCATGCCGCCGGACAGCTGGTGCGGATACTCGCGCGCGCGCCGGCGCGGCTCGGCGATGCCGACAAGGCCGAGCATCTCCACCACGCGTTGCTCGACGCTCTCGCGGCTGAGCCCCTGATGCAGCCGCAAGGGCTCGGCGATCTGGCGGCCGATGGTGAGGACCGGATTGAGGCTCGTCATCGGCTCCTGGAAGATCATGCTGATATCGTTGCCGCGGAC
>JBKOXY010000071.1:0-4690 GCA_046725125.1 Pseudomonadota bacterium
TTGCGCGGCTGCCACGACAGCTTGGCGGTCGTCATGCGATTCTTGAGCGCGGCATCTTCCAGCTCCGGCCGCTGCGAGCCGGCGATGACCGCCTCGGCGAGCTCTTGATCGTAGAACAGGTCGCGGATGCGCTGCTCGTCGTTGCTAAGGAAAGCATCCACCTGCGCCACGTCCCTGACGTGGATGCCGGCCGCTCCGATGAGCGTGAGCGAGGCGAGGCGGGTCGCGTTGCGCACCGCCAGGTCCGCGGCGATCCAGCCGCCAAGCGAACTCCCGACGAGATGGACGCCGGCGAGGTCGAGCTGATCGAGAAAATCGAGATAGAAGTTTGCGAGATCGCCGATGGTATCAAGCCATGCCGGCGTATCGGAGGCGCCGAAGCCGGGATGCTCCGGAGCGATGACATCGAACTTTTTTGCCAGCTGGGCCATGCACGGGAGCCAGATTCCCAGGCCGCCGCCGCCATGGAGAAAGAGCAGCGGAGGCCCCGCCCCGCCGCGCATGAGACGGATGCGGCAGTCGCGGATCGAGATGGTCGAGATTGAATGATCGGCCATTTGTCCCCGGTGTCTCACTCCCTGCGGATCGGCGCCGGGGTGCGATCATAATACCCCTCGAATATCAAGGACACATACACTAATCTGCTGCCGGATCGATTGCGAGCGTCGTGCGCGCCCGCGCTGCCATCGAGGCGCGGCTGCCTGTGTCGAGAGGGACCATATGTACGCGCCAGCCGGAGTAAAAACGAGCACGGACTATCCCGTCCCGGACGCCATGAAGGCGTGGGTGCTCGGTGATCCTGGCGAGCTTTCGTTGCGGGAGAAGCCGGTACCGGTGCCGAAGAAGGCCGAGGTCTTGGTGCGCATCGACGCGGTCGCGATCTGCGCGACCGACCTCGAGATCATCTATCACGGGCCGCCGGCGTTGATCCGGGGCGGCATGCCGCACAACAAGAACTTCACCCCCGGGCACGAATATATGGGCACCGTGGTCGCGCTCGGGCCGGGCGTCGACGAATACCGGATCGGCCAGCGCGTGACCGTCGAAATTCATGCCGGCTGCGGCCAGTGCAAGCGCTGCCGCGAGGGCATGTACACCGCCTGTCACAACTACGGGCTCAATTACGGCGACGTGGACAAAGGCCACCGCGCCAACGGTTTCACCACCGACGGCGGCTTCTGCGAATATCAGGTCAACAACATCAACACCCTCGTTGCCATTCCCGACGGGATGTCGGACGAGGAGGCGACGCTGGTGGTCACCGCCGGCACCGCGATGTACGGGCTCACCGAGCTCGGCGGCCTGGTCGCGGGCGAGAGCGTCGTGGTCACCGGCCCCGGCCCGATTGGGCTCCTCGGCGTTGCCGTCGCGAAGGCGCTCGGCGCGCAGCCGGTCATCCTCACCGGCACGCGCGACAACCGACTCAAGATCGGCCGCGAACTCGGTGCCGACCACGTCGTCAACGTCACGAGGGAGGACGCAGTCACGGCGGTGCGCCGGGTCAACGGCGGCAAGGGCGTCGACTACGTGCTCGAGTGCTCGGGCGCGCCCAACGCCGTCAACGAGGCGGTCCGCATGGTCAACCGCGGCGGCAAGCTCTGCCTCGCCGCCTTCCCGCACCAGGAGACGCCGGTCGATATCGCCGAGATCGTGCGCAACAACATCTACGTCTACGGCATCCGCGGCGAAGGCAAAAGCGCGACCCATCGCGCCGAAGCATTCATGAGCCAGAAGCGCTTCGACGCCACCAAGATCCATACCCACACCTTCCCGCTCGACGACCTGCCGACCGCGATCCGCTACGCCAAGGACCGCGTCGAGGACGCGATCAAGGTGGTGGTGAAGGCGCGGGGCGTGTCGGCCGCACACAAGGTGGCGGCGGAATAGTCCTCCACGTGTGCGGGCAGGCACCGCTCCCTTCCGCCTGCGGGAAGGGCCATTTCGTTGCAGCGATATAAGAGATCCCAGGAGAGAGCGCAGTGCTGCTGGACGTGACCAAGGCCGCCGGCACCGAGAGACGTAACGCCGCGGATTTCCGTCCTGATCTCGCGGCCATTCGGGCGATGAGCAGAGTCCTACCCGGCGCGCTTCCGCTCGCGGTCAACGGCGTGCGAGTCGCAGCGAGCATTCGTCCGCGCAAATTCGTGATCGAGGGCGGTGACGACACCCCGGTGACGATGCCGCGCACCGCCTTCCAGATCGTGTATCCGGACTGCTCGGTGATGGTCGATTCCGGGTTGGACAAGGCGACGCACGACTCGTTCAGCCCGGACAAGCCCGAGCCCTACTTCGCCGAGCAATTCGCCAAGCTCCAGCGCGCGCTCGCAAAGGCGCGGCTGATCGTGCTCACCCACCACCACGCCGACCACGTGGCGGGCGTGCTGTGTGCGCCGAATTTTTCCGAGCTTGCGGGGAAAACCATCATCACCATGGGCGTAGCGGATTGCATGATCAACACGCCGCACCGGCCGCACCTGAAGCTCGCCCCGCAGGCGCTCGAGCGATTCATCGTCCTCGACTATCCGCAATACTATCCAGTTGCGCCCGGCGTCGTACTCATCCAATCGCCGGGCCACAGCCCGGATTCGCAGATGGTCTTCATCCGCCTGCAATCCGGCCGGGAGATCCTGCACAGCGTCGACTCCGCCTGGATCATGGACAACATCATGGAGGTGAAGGGCAAGGCCGCGCCGTGGGTGAAGGAAGACGTGCCGGCGGTGATGGCGCAATTGCGCTGGCTCAAGGCCGTCGCCGACACGGAAAAGAACATCACGATTCTCGTCACCCATGACGACGAGCTGTTCGATCGCCTGACGCGCAACGGTACGATAGGAGAGGAGCTCGCGATTTGAACGATATCCGGGGAACATCATCGCACGACCTAGCGTGTCCGCGCATGGACCTGGAGCGAAACGGCAAGCGCCGCGACGAGCATAAGCGGCCGGCGGCGCGGCGCTCAAACAGGTTGACGTGGCTCATCTGCGTCGCGGCGTTCGCCTTCTTTGCCGCGCCGCCCAGCGTGAACGCACAGAGCTATCCGTCGCGGCCCATCACAGTGGTCGTGCCGTTTCCGGCCGGCGGGCCGAGCGACGTGGTCGCGCGCATCGTGACCGAGCAGATGGGGAAAATCCTCGGCCAATCCATGGTCATTGAAAATGTCGGCGGCGCCGGCGGCACGATCGGGAGCGCGCGCGTGGCGGCCGCGAGTCCGGATGGCTACACCTTGCTCGCAGGCAGCATGGGCTCGCACGTCGCCGCCCCGGTGCTCACGGCAAACGTGAAATACGATTCCGAGCGCGATTTCGTTCCCATCGGCTTTACCGCGCACGCGCCGGCCGTGATCGTCGCAAGGAAGGATTTCCCGGCCAAGGACCTGCGCGAATTCGTGGCCTATCTGAAGAACCACGGCGACGACGTGAAACAGGCGCATGGCGGCATCGGCTCCTCGTCGCACATGGCGTGCCTGTTGTTCACCTCCGCGGCCGCCGTGCAGCCGAGCCTCGTGGCCTATCGCGGCACCGGCCCGGCGTTGAATGATCTGATCGGCGGCCACGTCGACTTCTTCTGCGAGCAAGCGGTCAGCGTCGCCCCGCAAATCGCCGCCGGCACGATCAAGGCCTACGGCGTCTCCTCAAGCGAACGCTTGGCGGTGCTGCCCAACGTGCCGACGGCGAAGGAAGCCGGCGTCGACTATCGGATGAGCATCTGGGCCGGGATTTTCGCGCCCAAGGGCACGCCCAGGGACATCATCGACAAGCTCGCAGCCGCGCTCGACCAGGCGCTGGACGACCCGGGCGTCCAAACCCGGCTGGCCGACCTCGGCGGATCGCTCCCGACCAAGGACGAGCGCACGCCGGCGAAGTTCGATAGCTTCGTGAAAGCCGAGATCGCGCGCTGGTCTCCCATCCTCAAGGCGGCGAATGTGGAGGCCAAGTGATGTCCCGGATGCCATACGGCATCCGCGACAAGGCTGCCGAAAGCTTGTGCAGAGGGAGTAATTTGCCATCATCGGCCGGCGGCCTCGGAACTCCGATCAAAGCCCGTGGACACTCGCAAACGGCGATGGCTGCTGGCACGGCTTTTGCGATATAGTCCCCCGGGGACTGGGGGAATCCGTGCCGCGACACGGTCGAGCGGAGTACGCATGTCGTCCTCGGCCCCGAAGCTTTGCGTTGCCGACGTCAGCATGACGTTCAAGACGCCGACCGGCGCCTTCCATGCGCTCGCGCCGATCACGCTATCGATCCCGCAGGGCCGTTTCGTGAGCCTGATCGGCCCGTCGGGCTGCGGCAAGAGCACCATCTTCAACATCATCGCCGGATTGCTGCAGCCGACCGGCGGCCGGGTGCTGATCGACGGCGTCGACGCCACCGGCACCATCGGCCGCGTCGGCTATATGCTGCAAAAGGACCTGCTGCTGCCCTGGCGCACGGTGCTCGACAACACCATCCTCGGCATGGAAATTCAGCACGTGCCGTTGCGGGCGGCGCGCGAGCGCGCGTTGCCGCTGCTTCATCGCTACGGATTGGCCGGGTTCGAATATCTCTACCCGAACGCGCTGTCCGGCGGCATGCGCCAGCGCGCCGCGTTGTTGCGCACGCTGCTGTTCGATACCGACGTCATTCTGCTGGATGAGCCGTTCGGGGCGCTCGACGCCCAGACCAAGCTCAAGATGCAGGAATGGCTGATG
>JBKOXY010000417.1:0-5520 GCA_046725125.1 Pseudomonadota bacterium
CCGGCGGCACGCCGAAGCACATGGTGATCGGCACCGGTTCCTTCGACTTGTAGTACTTGTTCACGACCTGCCACATGTGCGAGCCGGGCGAGATCTGGAACGTGCCGACATTGCCCCAGCGGAAATTCATGCGGTTGTAGCCGAGGTCCGAGCCGCCATCGAACTCCGGTCCGGTGACGCAGCGGATGGCCGAGCCGACGGTCAGCTCGGGCTCGTAGGCGGTGTGCCGGATCGCCACCACGTGCTCGTTCACATCCTTCGGCGACTTGATCACGTGCTCCTGACACGGCGCGTCCTGCTGCGGGATTTCGACCGGCTTGAGCGGATGGCTCAGCGCATAGGCAAGCTTCTTCACCCGCTCGGCGTCATCCTTCCAGCCGAACATCCTGTTGATCACCTTCATGTCGCCGAACAGGTTGGTGACCACGCGGTGATGGGGCTTGCCTTTGACGTTGTTGAACAGCACCGGGCAGCCGCCGTCCATGTGCTTCTGCAGGCCGGTGATTTCGAGGTCGGGATCGACCGTCTTGTCGGTTTCGATCAGATCGCCCTGGCTGCGCAGCCAGTCGAGCGCGGTGCGCAGATCAGCCGCATGGTGCTGCTGGGCGGCGGCAGGTTTTTCCTTGCGCAGTGCTTTTTGCATGGTTCTTGGGCTCCCTCGTGAGGCGGCGCGTGCTCCGCCTGCCGTTTTCGCAATTGGTCCGAAATCCGTCCGGCACGGTGGTAAAGCATTTTCACCGCAGCGCCAAGGAGCATCAGGGCTTGCGGCTCTGCGCGTTCCAGTAGCGCTCGAGATTTGCGATCAAGGCCGGGCTGAAGTGGCAATAGGCCTGCTCGCGCGCATAGATGGCGAAATAGGCGCGGAACATATCGAGCGGCTCCTGCGCGATGCGGAAGGCGCGCCGGTTGCTCGCCGCGCTCACGACGCCCGAATTGGTCAGCCCCTTGACCACGCGCTCGATGGCTGCGTCCATCTCGCCGGTCTCGACGATCTCGTCGCAGATCAGCCGCCCTTCCGGGCTGTCGCATTCGAGCCGGCGCTCGTATTGGATTGCCTGCCGCGCGATGCGGTCGCCGGTGAACCGCGGCAAGCGCATATTGGCCGCGCCCGGGATGATGCCTTCCTTGCGGGCGGGCAACGTCAGGAATGCGCTGCGCTCGGCCAGCACATAGTCCATCACCAGCAAGACTTGGCAGTGGCCGCCGATGGCAAAGGATTCGACCGCCGCGATCCAAGGCTTCTCGATGGTGTTGCCGCCGAACTCGTCGGGCGGCGCGTCGTCGGCGAAGGCCAGTCCGCGATAGATCTTGTTCACGTAGCCGAGATCGCGCTGGAGATACCAAACGAACGGGATGCGGCCGTGATAGAGATGCGTGAGATTGATGCCGGCGCCGAACACGCGGCGCCCCTTGTATTTCGGATGCTCGACGACGGCGCCGCGCATGACGGCGATCTCGGTCGCGGGATCGAGCAGCGCGAGATCGACGCAGATCTCCGCGCCGTCGAGCGAGGTCTGATCTTCCGCGTTGAGAAAGCGCGGATTGTCCTGCGTCACCACCGCGGCCTTGCCGGCGCGGTGAACCGACGCGCCGTCAAGCTTCACCCTGCCATCGCGCTCGAACTGGGGCAGCAAGGCTTGCGCCTCGACCCGCGGCAGCAACATGGCGTGGCAGAGGTGCCGCCCGCAGCGCTCGCTGCCGAGCACCGCCGAGAGAAACAGGCCCTGATCGATCTCGAGGCCGCTCTTGTCGCGCTGAATGGAGCCGTCCTCGGCGGCGATCTCCTGCGCCGTCGGAACGAGGCCCGGCACCACGCCCGCGGCGCGGAGCACCAGCTCCTCGACCCGCACGAAGCGCGACCGCCGCACCGTCAATGCATCGTAGACGGCATCGCCATGGCGGCGGAGAAAGCGCACGCGGGCGTCGCGCGCCGCATCTTGAATCGCGGTGGCCGCAGCCTGCTCGCTGGCGTTGCGCCGCGGCTTCGGCGGCAGCCGTCCGATGAGACGCGCGGATGCCCGCCAATAGCTGGAGAACGTCTCGCGGTCGGCGGGAAAATCGGTGGCCTCGCCCGGTTCCGCCTGCAGCCAGGCCTTGACCTCGCTGGCGGGTAACCCCGCCGCCGCGAGGCATTCACTTGCATCGCTTTCGCGCGCGCTTGTCACGGCCCGCGGACATTAGCCAGATCGCCGGTGCAATGAAAGCATACCAGAGAAGCACTAACCTCCGCTCACCCCCGCGGAAGCGGGGGTCCAGGTCTGTATTCCCGCTGGAGTTCACCCTCGCGAAAGCGGGAGCGGGAATGAGCGGAAGCTGCGAAGCGCAATTTCGCGCTATGCCGCCTTCTCGAAATATTTCTTGAGGTTTGCGCGCACGCGCGCGAGCGGCGCAACCGAGAGGTCGGGCAGCGCAAACTCGCGCCCGGTGACCTTTTCGTAGACGTCGATATAGGTGGCCGCGGCCTGCAAAATGACGTCTTGCGGGATTTCGGGAATGGGATCGGCGTAGGGATCGCAGCGCGCCGCCACCCAGCGCCGGATGAAATCTTTATCGAGCGTATCGGGCGGCGCGCCGGCGGCAAAGCGTGCGGGATAGGTCGCGGCAAGCCAGTAGCGGCTGCTGTCGGGGGTGTGAACCTCGTCGGCCAGAACGATGGCACCCTTGGCGTCGAAACCGAACTCGTACTTGGTATCGACCAGGATCAACCCCTGCCGCGCCGCCATCTCGCGGCCGAACGCAAACAGCGCCAGCGCCTTGTCCGAAACCTCGCGCCACTGCTGTTCGCTCAAGAGCTTGCGCCCCACGATCTCGTCCGCACTGAGCGGCGCATCATGGGCGCCCTGGGCCGCCTTGGTGGTGGGGGTAATGATCGTTTGCGGGAGTTTCTGGTTGTCGCGCAGCCCGTCCTCGAAGCGGTGGCCGTACATCTCGCGCGCGCCATTCTTGTACATCTGCAGGATCGACGTGGAGGTGGTGCCGGCGAGATAATCGCGCACCACGATCTCGACCGGCATCATGTCGAGGCGCTTGCTCACCAACACGTTGGGATCGGGATATTCGATGACGTGGTTGGGACAGAGGCTTTGCGTGGCCTCGAACCAGAAACGCGCGGTCTGCGTCAGCACCTGCCCTTTCAGCGGGATCACGGCGAGGTTGCGGTCGAAGGCGCTCACCCGATCGGTGGCGACGAGGATGCGCGCACCGTCTCTGAGATCGTAGTTCTCGCGCACCTTGCCGCGGTAATAGCCGGGAAGCTCGGGAATGACGGCGTCGGCCAGGGTATAATGCGCGTAGGGAGCGAGCTTGGACGTGCTGATCATGGGGGTGAGGAGCGGCCAGAAGCAACAGTTGGAATCCCAAATCTAATGTCCCGTCCCGGGCACCTCAATGCTCCCTGCCCGATTATCCTCAGAACTCGCTGCCCTGGAACCCTTGCCGCGGCGCGCGCGGCCCACTTCAATCCGGTCGGCTCACCGCCATGCGGAAATGACGGCTCGCACATCGCTGGATTTTCCGGCTATACCGCCTCGAAGGAGAGCAAACCTATGAAGCCAGGCCTTCGCCCGGGCGCCTCCCGGGTCAACCGCATCACCATCGGCCCGGAGCGCACCATCAGCTTCATGGGCGAGGACGCGCGCACCTACGCCACGCCAGCGATGATCCGCGATATCGAGTACACCTGCCGCGACCTCATCATGGAACATGCCGATCCCGGCGAGGATTCCGTCGGGATGGAGGTCGCCGTCAAGCATCTCGCGCCGACGCTGCTGGGCATGACGGTCGAGATCGCGGTGCGCGTGCTTGCGGTCGACGGACGCAAGGTGTCGTTCGACGTCGCGGTCAAGGATGACCTCGATAATGTCGGCGCCGGCACCCACACCCGCTTCGTCGTCGACAAGGCCAAGACCTTCGAGCGCCTCAAGGCCAAGGCCGCGCGCTTCGCCGCGCGATCGGAGTGACGCATGGCGGACGCGCTTCGCAAGAATGATAAGCCGTTCATGTTCGATCGCGCGGCCGAGACCATGGCGCGCGACGAGCTCGAGGCGCTGCAGCTTCGCCGCCTCAAACAGACGATCGCGCGCGCGTACGCCAAAGTTCCGCCGTTTCGTCGCAAGCTCGATGCCGCCGGCGGGCGGCCGGACGATCTCAAGACGCTCGCCGACATCGCGCGCTTTCCGTTCACGGTCAAAGCGGACTTGCGCGACAATTACCCCTTCGGCCTGTTCGCAGTGCCGCGCGAGAAGGTGCTGCGGCTGCACGCCTCCTCGGGAACCACCGGCAAGCCGACCGTCGTCGGCTACACCCGAGCCGATCTAGACCTATGGTCTGATCTGATGGCGCGCTCGCTCGCCTGCATGGGCGCCAAGCCCGGCGACGTCCTTCACAATGCCTACGGCTACGGGCTGTTCACCGGCGGCCTCGGATTCCACTACGGCGCCGAGCGGCTCGGCCTGACCACGGTGCCGGTCTCGGGCGGCGCCACCGAACGGCAGGTGATGCTGATGCAGGATTTCGGCGCGCATATTCTGGGCGCGACGCCCTCCTACGCGCTCAACATTGCCGAGGTGGCGGCGGGCATGGGCGTCGACCTGCGCAAGCTGCCGCTACGCTACGGGTGCTTCGGCGCCGAACCCTGGAGCGACGCCATGCGCCGCGAGCTGGAGGAGAAATTCGCCATCAAGGCCACGGACATTTATGGGCTCTCCGAGATCATCGGGCCGGGCGTCGCCAGCGAATGCCATCAGGCGCAGCGCGGCCTGCACCTGTGGGAGGATCATTTCTTCTGCGAGGTGATCGATCCGGATACCACCGAGCCATTGCCGTTGGGTGAAGCCGGAGAGCTGGTCCTCACCACGCTCACCAAGGAGGCGCTGCCGATGCTGCGCTACCGCACGCGCGACATCACCCGGCTGATCGAGGAGCCTTGCATCTGCGGGCGCACCCATCGCCGCATGCTGCGCGTGACCGGGCGCAGCGACGACATGCTGATCATCCGCGGGATCAACGTCTATCCGTCCCAGGTCGAGGCGTTCCTGGTGGGCTTTCCCGGGCTCGCCCCGCATTATCAGCTCGTGCTCACCCGCGACGGGCCGATGGATGCGATCACGATCGAGGTCGAGCTCGCGACCCCTGCCCCGCTCGATGCGCCGTTCGCGGCAAAAGTCGCGGCCGACGTGCGCCAGCACATCAAGGCGATGGTCGGCGTGAGCTGCGACGTCGTGCTCAAGGCGCCGGGCGAGGTTCCGCGCTCGCAGGGCAAGGCCGTGCGCGTGAAGGATTTGCGGCAAGCGAACAAGCCATGACACGCAACACGTCCGAGGAACAACTGATCCTGGTCGACGAACGCAATCGCGCCACCGGCTCGGCGGGCAAAACCGCGATTCATCGCGCCGGGCTTCTGCATCGCGCCTTTTCGATCTTCATCGTGGACGCGCGAGGGCGCATCGTGGTCCAGCGGCGCAGTCCGGACAAATATCACTCGGGCGGATTGTGGGCGAATTCCTGTTGCGGCCATCCGCG
>JBKOXY010000237.1:0-8868 GCA_046725125.1 Pseudomonadota bacterium
AGGCGCAGCCGCGCGAGGCCGAAATTCGCCATCACGCGCGCGGTCGCGCCGATGTTCTCGCCGAGTTGCGGCTCGACCAGGATGATGATCGGCCCGCGCGTCTCGATCCAGTCCTTGGTCTTGTCGGTTCCGGCGCCCGGCATGGCCTAATACACCAAGACGTCGTCGGTATGCTCGCGCGCGGCGAGCGTGTCGATCGGCGCGGTCGGGTCTAACCGGCCGAGGCTGTGCACGGTCGTATAGTGCTGCGCGAGCCGCGCCACGAGCTTTTGCTTGCTCTCGGCGCTGTAGCGGCTCGGCGTGAATTCGAAGGTGATCGGCACCGCGCGCGCCATGAGCTTGGCGAGTCCATCGAGGACCTGCGGCTCGTAGCCTTCGACATCGACCCACGCGAGCCCCACGGTCTCGAGCGGCACGCCGAGTCGCTCGAGCTCATCGTCGACCCGCACGACCGGCACGTCGAGCCGCGCCTGCCCGTCGACCGACGGCGGCTCGCCGATCGCGTGGGCCCCGGTATTGCGCGGGTGAAGATGCAGCACGGCGGCGCCCGGCGCGGCGCCGGCCGCCTTGGGCACGACGACGGCCGCCTGCGACAGGCCGTTCGCTTGGAGATTCCGGACGAGCAGGTCTGCATTGCGCGGCTCGGGCTCGAACGCGATGGCGCGCGCGAAGCGGCCGGTGCGCAGCGCGTAGATCGTGTGCGTCCCGATATGGGCGCCGACGTCGACGAACACCGCGTTCGCCGGCAGGCGCTGCGCGGCGGACAAGACGTCCACCGCGGTATCGATCTCCCGGCGCTGCCACCCGCCGTGCCACATCAGCCAAGCGCCGACCACGCGGTCGCTCGGATCGACGAAGAAGCGCACGTCGCCGAGCTCGCACAGCACGAGGTGCCCGCGCGCGGCAAGCGCGTTCATCACGATGTCGCGCAGCACCGGCCAGCCGACCAGAACCGGTTCGAGCATCGCCTGCCGAAGCGCGCGGCGGCCGCGGCCATAAGCACCTCGGATCTCGCGCCATGTCGGCATTTGTCAATCCCAACCGCCCATGTCCCTGCGAGCGCCGCCGGCGCGCGGCGAACGCTATCGACCGCGCACAATGGCGCGCCTCGTGCGTGCGCGCAATTCAGCGCGCATATGTTTTGGCCTTGCAGGATGCGGCCCGCCGCGCCATAAGGCCGGGGTCCGAAGGCATTCCACCGGCCTCCCCTCACGCATCCGCGCGCGTAAAGGCTCGTCCGCAATGGCGAAAATCAAAGTGAAGAATCCGGTCGTCGAGATGGACGGCGACGAGATGACCCGCATCATCTGGCATCTCATCAAGGAGAAGCTGATCCATCCCTATCTCGACGTCGAGTTGCTCTATTACGACCTCGGCATCCAGAAGCGTGACGAGACGCGCGATCGGATCACGATCGAAGCGGCGGAAGCGGTCAAGAAGATCGGCGTCGGCGTCAAATGCGCCACCATCACCCCGGACGAGGCGCGGGTGAAGGAATTCGGCCTCAAGGAAATGTACCGCTCGCCCAACGGCACCATCCGCAACATTCTGGGCGGCGTTATCTTTCGCGAGCCCATCATCTGCAAGAACGTGCCGCGGCTGGTGCCCGGATGGACCAAGCCGATCATCATCGGCCGCCACGCCTATGGCGACCAATACCGCGCCACCGATTTCAAGGTGCCCGGCAAAGGCAAGCTGTCGCTCTCCTTCGTCGGCGACGACGGCACCAAGATCGAGCGCGAGGTGTTCCGCTTCCCCGGCGGCGGCGTCACCATGGCGATGTACAATCTCGACGACTCGATCCGCGACTTCGCCCGCGCATCGCTCAATTACGGCCTCAATCGCGGCTACCCAGTCTATCTCTCGACCAAGAACACCATCGTCAAGGTCTATGACGGCCGCTTCAAGGACATCTTCCAGGAGATCTACGACCGCGAGTTCAAAGCCGACTTCGAGAAGAAGGGGATCTTCTACGAGCACCGGCTGATCGACGACATGGTGGCCGCGGCGCTGAAATGGTCGGGCGGCTATGTCTGGGCCTGCAAGAATTACGACGGCGACGTGCAGTCGGACACCGTCGCCCAGGGCTACGGCTCGCTCGGGTTGATGACGTCCGTGCTGATGACGCCTGACGGCAAGGTGGTCGAGGCCGAGGCGGCCCACGGCACGGTGACGCGGCATTATCGGCAGCACCAGAAGGGCGAGCAGACGTCCACCAATTCGGTCGCCTCGATCTATGCCTGGACGCGCGGGCTCGCGCACCGCGCCAAGCTCGACGACGACGCCGAGCTCGCGAAATTCGCCGCGACCTTGGAGAAGATCACGGTCGCTACCGTCGAGTCGGGCTTCATGACCAAAGACCTGGCGCTGCTGGTGGGCGCCGATCAGAAATGGCTATCCACCACCGGTTTCCTCGACAAGGTCGATGAGAATCTCAAGCGGGCGATGGCGTAACGGCTGGCGCGCGCTCCGCGAGTGAGGAGGAACTTCCATGCGGCTCTCACTAGAGCGTGTTGGTTTGTGCTTGAAGCACCTCAGCGCCGCTCACTCGGTCTTTACCCTCCCCCTTGTGGGGAGGGTCGGCGCGAAGCGCCGGGGTGGGGGTTGTGCGGTGATCCGCAGAAGGACCCCCACCCCCAGCCCCTCCCCACAAGGGGGAGGGGAGCACACCGAGTTCGTCGCTCGCGCTCATTCCACTTCACACGAACTTGCACTATTTGCACTCGCCATCATCGCCGTCGCCGGGCTGTCGGGCGCGGCATCGGCGCAGGTCCCGCCCGCGATCGCGGCGCCGGGCGAGAGCGCTGTCGTCACGCTCCATGCCGAGGGCGCGCAGGTCTACGAGTGCAAGGTCGGCAGCGACGGCAAGCTCGCATGGGCGTTCCGCGAGCCGATCGCGACCCTGCTGCTCGACGGCAAAACCGTTGGGCGCCACTATGCCGGGCCGAACTGGGAGCACGCCGACGGCAGCGCGGTGGTCGGCAAGGCCGTCGCCAGCGTCGCGGGCAAGACGCCGAGCGATATTCCCTGGCTCAAGCTCGAGGTGACGGCGCATCGCGGCAGCGGCACGCTGTCGGGCGTCGCGACGGTGCAGCGGATCAACACCCAGGGCGGCGTCCACGCCGGCGCCTGCGATAAGGCCGGCGCCCTCCATAGCGCGCCTTACGCCGCCGACTACGTGTTCCTGAAAAAGGGATCGTGAGGCGTCCGACTTGTAGGGTGGGCAAAATCGCCCGCCGGTGCGTCGCGTGGGCACGGCGCGTGCACGATTTTGCCCACGCGTGAAAACCGAATGACGCGCCTTTGCCCACCCTACACGTGTTGCAACGGCGCGGTAGGCGACTTTACCCACCCTAGCCGCCGCCGAGCGCGCCTTCGATGGCCTTGAGCGCGGCCTCGGCCTTGGAGCCGTCGGGGCCGCCGGCTTGCGCCATGTCCGCTCGCCCGCCGCCGCCTTTACCGCCGAGCGCCTCCGCGCCCTTGCGCACCAAGTCGATCGCGGAGAAGCGCGACGTGAGGTCCGCGGTGACGCCGACCACGACGCCGGCCTTGCCTTCCTCGGTGACGCCGACAATGGCGACCACTCCCGAGCCCAGGCGCTTCTTGCCTTCGTCGGCGAGGCTGCGCAGGTCCTTGAGGTCGATGCCCTCGACCGCGCGCGCCAAAAGCTTCACGTCGCCGACCACGCGCACGCCATCTGCGCCCTGCGCGCTGGCGCCGCCCATGGCGAGCTTCTTCTTCGCCTCCGAAAGCTCGCGTTCGAGGCGGCGCCGCTCGTCGAGCGCTTGCGCCAGGCGCTGAGGCATATCCTCGAGCGGTGCCTTGAGCTCCGCCGACGCCGCCTTGGCGAGTTCGCCCAGATGACGCGCGTGCTTGCGCGCCGTGGTGCCGGTGAGCGCCTCGATCCGGCGCACGCCAGCGGCGACCGCGCTGTCGGCAAGCGCGGCGATGAGACCGATGTCGCCGGTGCGTCTGACGTGGGTGCCGCCGCAGAGCTCCACCGACCAGCCCATGGTGTTGCCGCCACCCCGCCCCATCGCCACGACGCGCACCTCGTCGCCGTATTTCTCGCCGAACAGCGCGCGGGCGCCCGACGCGATCGCTTCATCGACCGCCATCAGCCGCGTGGTCACCGGCGAATTCTGCAGCACGAAATCGTTGGCGATATCCTCGACCCGCTCGATCTCTTCGGCCGTCATCGGCTTGGGATGCGAGAAGTCGAAGCGCAGCCGGTCGGCCGCGACCAGCGAGCCCTTTTGCGCCACGTGGTCGCCGAGCACCCGACGCAGCGCCTCGTGCAGAAGATGCGTCGCCGAATGATTTCGACGGATGGCGCTGCGGCGGGAATGATCGACTTCAAGCGCGAGCGCGGCGCCGACCTTGAGCGTGCCCTTCTCGACCGTTCCGGAATGGACGAACACGTCGGCCGCCTTCTTCTGGGTGTCGGCGACGGAAAAGCGCACGCCCTCGCCACGCATGACGCCGGTGTCGCCGACTTGTCCGCCCGACTCCGCGTAGAACGGCGTCTGGTTGAGGACGACGTCGCCGCTCTCGCCCGCACGCAACGCGTCGACTTCCTTGCCGTCCTTCACCAGCGCGGCGACGACGCCCTCGGCGGTTTCGGTCTCGTAGCCCAGGAACTCGCTCGCCCCGGCTTTTTCGCGCAAGCTGAACCACACCGCCTCGGTGGCGGCGTCGCCCGACCCGGCCCAGGAGGCGCGCGCCTTCTCGCGCTGGCGCTCCATCGCGGCGTTGAACGCATCGGTATCGACGGCGATGCCGCGCGGCTTGAGCGCATCCTGGGTGAGGTCGAGCGGAAAGCCGTAGGTATCGTAGAGCGTGAAGGCGGCTTCGCCGGAAAACTTCGCGCCGCGCCCCAGTCCTTTGCTTCCCTCCTCGAGCAGCGCAAGCCCGCGCGCGAGCGTCTTGCGGAACCGCGTCTCTTCGAGCTTGAGCGTTTCCGCGATCAGCGTCTCCGCGCGCAAGAGCTCGGGATAGGCCTGACCCATCTCGCGGGTAAGCGTGGGGACGAGGCGCCACATCAACGGCTCGTCGGCGCCGAGGAGCTGCGCATGGCGCATGGCGCGGCGCATGATGCGGCGGAGCACGTAGCCGCGGCCCTCGTTCGACGGCAGCACCCCGTCGGCGATCAGGAACGACGACGCACGCAGGTGATCGGCGATGACGCGATGGGATACGCCGCGCGGGTCCTCGGGCTCGACGCCGGTCAGGTCGGCGACGTGGGAGATGATCGCGCCGAACAAATCGATCTTGTAATTGTCGTGGGTGCCTTGCAGCACCGCGGCGATCCGCTCCAACCCCATGCCGGTGTCGATCGAAGGCTTCGGCAGCTCGACGCGCTTGCCGCCGGGCAGTTGCTCGAACTGCATGAACACCAGGTTCCAGATCTCGATGAAGCGGTCGCCCTCGGGCTCGGACGAGCCGGGCGGACCACCCGGAATCTGCGGCCCATGGTCGTAGAAGATTTCCGAGCATGGGCCGCAGGGGCCCAGCTCACCCATCTGCCAGAAATTGTCGGAGCCGGCGATGCGCACGATCTTGCTCTCGGGCAGGCCCGCGATCTTCTTCCATAGATCGAATGCCTGGTCGTCGTCGACGAAGACGGTGACCGTCAGCCGATCGACCGGCAGGCCGAACTCTTTGGTGATGAGGTTCCAGGCGAGCTCGATGGCGCGGTCCTTGAAGTAATCGCCGAACGAGAAGTTGCCGAGCATCTCGAAGAAGGTGTGATGGCGCGCGGTGTAGCCCACATTGTCGAGATCGTTGTGCTTGCCGCCGGCGCGCACGCATTTTTGCGCGGTGGTCGCGCGCGAATAGGGGCGCTTCTCGAGGCCGGTAAAGACGTTCTTGAATTGCACCATGCCGGCATTGGTGAACATCAACGTGGGATCGTTGATGGGCACGAGCGGAGACGACGGCACCACCTCGTGGCCGTTGCTGGCGAAATAGTCGAGGAAGCTCGACCTGATCTCGTTGACGCCGCTCATTGCCGGATGTCCGTCAATCGTCTCTGTGTGCCGCGCCTGCGCCTGCGGGGACTCGCAGCCCGCGCCCCGGCGCTGCGCAGCTTGCCGGTGCTTTTAGCGGCGCCTCCATCCCCTGTCCAGAAAGCGCCGGCTCGCGACCGCAACGCGCAGCTCTCTGATGCACCCGTTCTCCTCGCCGGAGCGCCCCGAGCGTTTGCCGCCTCGGCCGTGGCCGAGCACCGGCCTTACTCGCGCGGCGCCGATTGCTTATATAAGCGGCTTCGCCCACCCGCGCACCGTGCCGCGCCCGCGGCCATCGCGCCCAACACCGCCGGACAAGACGATGACCTCACCGCAGCGGCAGCCGGCTTCGCGCCTGGAAGCGTTGCTGCGCGCGCGGCAATTCGTCATCACCGCCGAGATCACGCCGCCGGTCTCGTGCGACGCGGACGACCTGCTGCGCAAGGCGCAGCCGCTTTCCGGCCTGGCCGATGCCGTCAACGTCACCGACGGCGCCAGCGCCCGCGCGCACCTCTCCGCCCCGATCGCGGCGGCTCTGCTCGCGCGCGCGGGCATCGAGCCGATCCTCCAATTCACCTGCCGCGATCGCAACCGGATTGCGCTGCAAGCCGATCTCATGGGCGCTGCCGCCTGCGGCGTGCACAACCTCTTGTGCCTCACCGGCGACGACCCCAAGGCCGGCGACCAGCCGCAGGCCAAGGCGGTGTTCGACGTCGATTCGACCACGCTGACCGCCATGGCGCGCGACCTGCGCGACAAGGGCGAGCTTCCCTCCGGACGCAAGGTCGCAGGCCGCGCGCGCTTCTTTCTCGGCGCGGCCGACGCGCCGATCGACCCGCCAGCGAGCTGGCAGCCGGACAAGCTCGCGGCCAAAGTCGCCGCCGGCGCCGAATTCGTGCAGACCCAGTTCTGCATGGACGCGGGGGTCGTGCGCCGCTACGCCGCGCGCGTTGCCGAGCACGCGGCGACGCGGGGCGTCTTTCTCCTGATCGGAATTGCCCCGCTGCGCTCGGCGAAATCGGCGCGCTGGATGCAGCAGCGCCTCTACGGCACCATCATTCCCGACAGCTTGATCGAGCGGCTGGAGCAAGCCGCCGATCCCGCCGCCGAGGGCGAACACATCGCGGTCGAGCTGATCGAGCAACTGGCGACGATTCCCGGCGTCGCGGGGGTTCACGTGATGGCGCCGGCAAACGAGGACGCGGTGCCGCGGGTGATCGCCGAAGCGTGCCAGCGGCTGCCGCGGCGGTAGCCGGCAAAGCGACGTACTTTACGCTGCGTCTCCGGATGCGGTGCAGTGCGAAACAAAGTGGAGCCATAAGCGCGTTGACGCGCGTCTTCGACGCGCTATGGCACCGCTGATCCGGGACCGCCACAGACCGTAACGGTCGCGCAAGTCGGGCTTGCCCGACTTGCGCACATTTTAAGCGCCGATCTCGGGTAAACCCGAGATCGGTGGTCTGCAGCGCACCACCATAGCCCGCGAAGACGGGCGTAAACGCTCTCGAGGTGCTGCGCTGCGCCCGGGACACGCTGCTCAAGTTGATGGTCATGTCCCACTCCCGTCCGTCACCCGCGGGTGGAGACCCGCGGGTCCATCGCCTTCGATCAAACTCGGAACGCACCGAAGGGATGGATTGCCGGTTCGAGGCAATCGAGTCCGGCAATGACGGTCGGGGAGCTCCGCCCAAGTCGGCCTTGGCCGACTTCAGCCTTCGACTTGGGCAGTCATAACTGCCGATCTCGGGTAAACCCGAGATCTCATACTGCCGATCTCGGGTAAACCCGAGATCGGTGGCTCGGCGCTTACTCGGCGGCGTCCTCGTTCTCGCCGCCGTCTTCGCCGGCGAGGATTTTTTCGGCGATGAGGCCGGCGTTTTGCCGGATCGCGGTTTCGATCTTGGCGGCGATGTCGGGATTGGCCTTGAGGAAGGCTTTGGCGTTCTCGCGGCCCTGCCCGATGCGCTGGCTGTCGTAGGAGAACCAGGCGCCCGATTTCTCGACCACGCCCGCTTTCACGCCGAGATCGATGAGCTCGCCGCTCTTCGACACGCCTTCCCCGTACATGATGTCGAACTCGACCTGCTTGAACGGCGGCGCAAGCTTGTTCTTGACCACCTTGACGCGGGTCTGGTTGCCGACCACCTCGTCGCGTTCCTTGATCGCCCCGATCCTGCGGATATCCAGGCGCACCGAGGCGTAGAATTTGAGCGCGTGCCCGCCGGTGGTGGTCTCGGGCGAGCCGTACATGACGCCGATCTTCATGCGGATCTGGTTGATGAAGATCACCATGGTGTTGGAGCGGTTGATGGAGGCGGTGAGCTTGCGCAGCGCCTGGCTCATCAAGCGTGCCTGCAGGCCGGGCTGGCTGTCGCCCATCTCGCCTTCGAGTTCGGCGCGCGGCACGAGCGCCGCGACCGAATCGATGACCAGCACGTCGACCGCGCCCGAGCGCACCAGCGTATCGGCGATTTCGAGCGCCTGCTCGCCAGCGTCGGGCTGGGAGATCAGGAGATCGTCGACATTGACGCCGAGCTTTCGCGCATAGACCGGGTCGAGCGCGTGTTCGGCGTCGATGAAGGCGCAGATGCCGCCCTTCTTCTGCGCTTCCGCCAGACAATGGAGCGCAAGCGTGGTTTTGCCGGAGGATTCCGGCCCGTAGATTTCGACCACCCGGCCGCGCGGCAAGCCGCCAATTCCCAGCGCAATGTCGAGGCCAAGCGAGCCGGTGGAGACGGTCTCCACGTCCATCGACTTGTCGTTCTTGCCGAGCCGCATGATCGAGCCCTTGCCGAAATTGCGCTCGATCTGGGAGAGCGCGGCATCGAGGGCCTTCGATTTATCCATGGAGGAACCTTCG
>JBKOXY010000476.1:0-5576 GCA_046725125.1 Pseudomonadota bacterium
CTGCTCTGCAGCTTGGTCGGATCGTTCGTTCCAGCCTGCGGTTCCGACCAGACCGGCAGCATCATTTTCGCGGACAAAATGGTGCCAGGCGGCGGCAATGAGGTGTCGGAGATCGCGTAGCCGTTGAAATGCGGCACCCAAGAACCGGACTGCCGGCGACTGAGCGCGACCCAGCCGTAATGCTCCTTGGAGCCCGGAGCACCAAAAACGCCGAGCGCGGCGGTCTGTTGGCGCTGGGGGGACGCGTCTGCATGCGCGGCCCCGGCCGCCGCGGGGGCATGGGCGGCATCGCCGGGATGTTCGGTTACGGCCGCTTGAAAAATAGCGCGCGCGTCGGGGTCGCCCTCGGCGCACAGCTTGTCGAACTCCGCCACGTCCTTCTTGAGCAAGCTACGCTTGGTCTCGGGCGCGACGTGTCTTTCCAGGATGGCGACGATGTTGGTGCGCAGTTTCTGGCACACGACGTCGCTCGAAAAATAGCTTTGGTAAGCCGCAAAGGTGCCGGCCGCCGCCGCGGGAATCGCCAGCGCCGCCCCGGTCATTTGCAAAAGTTTGACCAAGCTTTCCGCGGTCATCGACTTGTCCGGTCGTCTCCTTACGACCATGCCGCCATGGCACGAAAATGGCAACGCCGGTGAGGATGGCTACTGCGCAGCCCGTGGTGATGCTAGCGCTGCGCCCTCGCGCTTGATCGCGCGATACGGAGCGGCCGGTCAGCGGCGTCGGGACGGCGGCGCGAAGCCGGCCGATTGCCGTGGGCTTGCGATTGCGAAATTCAACGCCGCCGGGTTGGAGTACCAGTGCGGGGGCGGAGCGTTGCGCCGCAAGTCCTCCTCGGCCGCCTTCATCGCCGCGATGGTGTGGGCCGCCTGATGCTGCGCTTCCGTGAGCTCCTTGACGTCGTTCTTCAACGCCTCGAGCTGGCCCCGAAGGCGATCGATTTCCTCGTCCTGCGCGGCGCGCTCCGCGTTCCGCTGCGACGTGGGCGCCGATTGCAGCTCCAGCCGCAGTCGCCCATCCGCGGTCGACCACGCCACCGCGAGCGCACCGATGACGCCCGCACCAAGCGCTATTGCGACGAGAGATAACAGCCGCAATCCCCGCCGTTCTGCGCGCAGAATAGTGGCGGGGTCCTGTCCGAGCTCCTCGTCGAACGCATCGAGCCTTGGCATTTCCGCCGGGTCCAACCTAGTCGCCATCGGCGCTTCCGCTCTCAGCTGGCGTTAACTTGCCGCGCCCTGCGCTGCAAAACCCCTGGGCCGCGCATGTTCGGACATCCGGCGCGGCAGCGCGCCACATGATGCGCCCGTGGCATCGGCATCTCAAGCTGCTCCAACGGTTCCCGCGGCCGCGGCTCGCCTTCACGTGGGAGCAACCGCGCGTTCATGCTAGATTGCCAAGGGACCAAAACGCTGCATCGAGGGAGGGACGACGATGGATATCGGCTTCATTGGGCTCGGCCAGATGGGCTTCCACATGGCCCGCCGGCTGGTCGAGGCGGGCCACGGCCTTGTCGTGTTCGACACCCGGCGCGAAGCCGTCGAGCGTCTCACCGCGCTCGGAGCGCAAGCCGCCGGCTCACCCCGCGAGATCGCCGATGCGGTCGAAACCGTGATGGTGAGCCTCCCCACACCCGACGTCGTGCTCGCGGTCGCGACCGGCCCCGGCGGGGTGATCGAAGGCAAGCGCGTACGCCGCTTCGTCGACCTGTCGACCACCGGCGCGGTGACGGCCAAGCGCATCTTCGAGACGCTCAAGGGACGAAACATCGTGCAGATCGACTGTCCCGTGAGCGGCGGGGTCACCGGGGCGGCGAAGGGCACGCTGGCGTTGATGGCCTCCGGCCCGCGCGCGGAGGTCAACGCCATCGAGCCGGCGCTGTCAGCGATCGGCAAGACCTTCTTCATCAGCGAGCGGCCGGGCGCCGGGCAGACCATGAAGCTCTGCAACAATTTCCTTTCCGCCGCCGCCATGACCGCGACGTCGGAGGCGATGGTCATGGGCGTCAAGGCGGGGCTCGATCCTCGCATCATGCTCGACGTGATCAATTCCGGCACCGGCCGCAACACCGCGACCGAGGACAAGTTTGGCCGCGTGGTGCTGCCCCGCACCTTCAATCTCGGTTTCACCGTGGGGTTGATGACGAAGGACCTCAAGCTGTGTCTCGGCGAGGGCAAGGCGCTCGGCGTGCCGATGCAGGTTGCCGAAGCCGTCACGCAGCTCCTGCAGACCGCCTGCGACGAGAACGGACCGGACAAGGATCTCACCACCGTGGTGCAGCCGGTCGAGCGCCGCGCCGGCGTGGAAGTGCGCGCGCCGCGCGCCGGCAGCCCGCTGCCGAAGTGACGCCCCCGTGTCCCGGACGCGGCGCGACGCACCGCGCGCCGCGCGCCATGCGCATCACGATGCCCCCATCCCTAGGGAGACGACCAATGAGCGACGACATCCACGAAATCTATGCCATCCGCTATGGGCATCATGATCGCAAGGCATCGGAGAACTTCATCGGCGGCGACCCCCACGACGTGCTGCAGCCGCTCGACTTCTACGTTTGGGCCATTGTCGGACGCTCCGGCCCCATCATCCTCGATACCGGCTTCGACGCGGCCATGGGCAAGAAGCGTCAGCGCGAAATGATCAAGCCGGTCGGCGAAGGACTGAAAGCGATCGGCATCGACGCCGCAGAGGTAACGACCATCATCGTCAGCCACATGCACTACGATCACGTCGGCAACTACGATCTGTTTCCCCGCGCGCGCTATCACCTGCAGGATTGCGAGATGTCCTATGCCACCGGGCGCTGCATGTGCCACACGGCGCTGCGCCTGCCGTTCGAGGTCGACGACGTAGTCGCGATGGTGCGCAAGGTGTTTGCCGGCCGCGTCGCCTTCCACGACGGCGAGGACGAGATCGTGCCGGGAGTTACCGTCCATCATATCGGCGGCCATTCCAAGGGCTTGCAGAGCGTGCGCGTGAAGACCCGGCGCGGCCAGGTCGTGCTGGCGGCCGATGCCGCCCACCTCTACGCGCATATGGACTCCGGGCGCATATTTCCGATCACCTACAACGTGGCCGAAGTGGTCGAAGGCTACGAGACGCTCAAAAAGCTCGCCAGCTCGCCCAACCATGTGGTGCCCGGCCACGATCCGCTCGTGCTCGCGCGCTACCCGGCGGCCAAGGCCGGCCTCGAAGGCTGGGTGGTGCGCCTCGATGTGGAGCCGAAGAGCTAGGTCGACCGCGTCGTGTCGGCAGGGCTGCGATACCCAGGCGGACCGCGCTCGCCTTCACACCGAGTTCCCGGTTCCCGCAGTGACCGGACGAACCGGGACATCCACCAATTCTTCACCCTGGCCTTTACCGTTGATTCGTGTTACAGGAGTCAAACAACCCTCTGCGAAACACAACCCTCTGCGAAACACAACCCTCTGCGAAACACTGTGGTCGTCGTCCGCCGCGCGGGTGGAGCTCGTGGCTCGGAGCAAATGATGGGAGCAGCCATGACGACGAGCTGGACGCCATCTCGCGACAAACGGCTGTTGACGCAGCAGGCCGCCGGGCGTACCGCCGCCCAGATCGCAAAAACGCTCGGCGTGACGCGCAACGCGGTGATCGGCCGGTCAAGACGTTTGCGCGGGATCGTCTACCAGTCCGATATCGAGAGCTGGACGCGCGCGAACGCGCGCAGGGCGGAGGAAGCCAGAAAACGAGCGCAAGTGCGGCGCGTCGCGCAGCGCAAGGCGTTGCGCGACCTGGCGCGCGCCGTGGCGCGCGGCGTGCCCGTAGGCAAGGCCATGTCGAGGGCGCATAAAGCCGGGGCGCTGTGGCGGCAAATCGGAGACTATTTCGGAATTTCCCAGCAGGCCGCCTACGAAAGGGCCAAAACCTGGACCCAGCGGTCGCGCTCCTGAGCGTGGCTCGGCGGCGCAGGTCAACGCAACCACCCATCACAAGATCGCGAACTCGCTGTTGCGGCGGTCGGTGACCAGCATGCTGCCGGGATAATGGGTGATGCAGAATTCGGGCTTCGCCGTCGCCACCACCGATTGCGGCGTGACGCCGCAGGCCCAGAACACCGGGATTTCATCGGCATTGACCGGCACCGGGTCGCCGTAGTCCGGCTTCATCAGGTCGGCGATGCCGATCAGCTCCGGCTTGCCGATATGGACCGGCGCGCCGTGCACCGCCGGGAAGCGGGTGGTGATCTGGATGGCGCGGATCGCATCCGCCGGCTTCATCGGCCGCATCGAGACGACCATGGGTCCACGGAATGGACCGGCGGGCGCGGTCGCAATCGAGGTTCGATACATCGGCACCGTGGCGTTGCAGGTGATGTGGCGCAGCTCGATCCCGTCCTCGACGAGCGCCTCCTCGAACGAGAACGAGCAGCCCAGCACGAAGGCGACGAGATCGCCGCGCCAATGGGCGCGGATATCGGTCGGCTCGTCGACGAGCTCGCCGTCCCGGAACACCCGATAGCGCGGCAGGTCGGTGCGGATGTCGAGGTCGTCGGCGAGCGTCGGGAGCCGAAAGTCGCCGGGCGCCGAGGCCGCCAGCAGCGGGCAGGGTTTGGGGTTGAGCTGGCAGAACCGCAGGAAATCGCCCGCGAGGTTGGCCGGCAAAATGGCGAGATTGCCCTGCACGTAGCCCGGGGCGACGCCGGCCGTCTGGCCCTTGAAAGCGCCGCGGCGTGCCGCAAGCCGCGCGTCGCGGCCGGTCTGCGGGGTGGCAGGCGGGTTGCGAGACGTGCCGAGAACCGACATGGCGCTCCCCTCTCGGGCGCGAGCCGAAAATGCCGGCGCCAGTTGCCTATCTTATCATCAGGCGGCGGGCGGAACACCGCCTCCCTGCTTGCGGGACCGGGCTTGACTTAACCTCGAGCGATAAGGGCTGCCCGCGACACCCTGCCGCTCGTTGTGGGCGCGGGTGTCCTGAAGTATTCTGCAAAACGTCAAGAGTGTCTTGACCGAGGGAAGCATCATAGCGCGCGATGCCCCGCGCACTCGGACACTGGCAGTTGTCATGGCACTTGCTCTGCGCCATTGCAGCCGACCTGGGAGGAACGCACGATGACTGACGAAGCGAAAACACAGGATTGGAGTGAGGAGTTCTGGTACCGCGGCAAGGTCACGCGCCGCCGGTTAATCGGATACGGCTCGGCAGCCGCGGGCGCGCTCGGCGCGACCATGCTGGTGCCGGCGCCATGGCAGGCTGCCTTCGGCCAGGCCAAGCCGTACAAGATCGGTACGCTGCAGCCGCTTTCGGGCGCCGCCGCCGCCGGCGGCAAGTCCGCCCTGGTCGGCGTGCAGATGGCGGTGGACCGCATCAACAAGTCCGGCGGGGTCAATGGGCGGCCGATCGAGATCTTGGTTGCGGACTACGAATCCAAGCCCGACGTCGGGCGCCGCAAGGCCGAGAAGCTGGTGGTCGAGGACCAGATCGATGCCCATGTCGGCGGCTACCTCTCCAACGTGTGCCTGGCCTGCATGCCGGTCTACGAGGAGCACAAGATCGTCAACATGATCGGCGTGTGCCTCGACACCACCATCACCACCACCAAGTGCAGCCGCTACACCTTC
>JBKOXY010000372.1:0-10525 GCA_046725125.1 Pseudomonadota bacterium
GGCATGATGACCATCGCCCGGCCGATCACGCTCACCGACCGGCCCGATGCGCCGACGCTGAAGGTGGCGCGCGGCGAGATCAGATTCGAGGATGTGCGCTTCGGTTACGGCCGCGAGAGCGGCGTCATCGACGACCTGACCTTGACCGTGCGGCCGGGTGAAAAGATCGGCTTGATCGGCCGGTCCGGCGCCGGCAAGTCGACGGTGGTCAATCTGCTGCTGCGCTTCTTCGATCTCGAAGGCGGCCGCATCCTGATCGACGGCCAGGACATCGCCGCGGTCACGCAGGAGAGCCTGCGCGCGCAAATTTCCGTGGTCACGCAGGACACCTCGCTGCTGCACCGCTCGATCCGCGACAATATCCGCTACGGCCGCCCGCAGGCGACCGACGCCGAGATCGTGACGGCGGCCAAGCTCGCCCATGCCGACGAGTTCATCCGCGAGCTCGAGGACTGGAAGCAGCGGCGCGGCTACGCGGCGCAGGTCGGCGAGCGCGGCGTGAAGCTGTCCGGCGGCCAGCGCCAGCGCATCGCCATCGCGCGCGTGATCCTCAAGGACGCGCCGATCCTGGTGCTCGACGAGGCCACCTCCGCGCTCGACAGCGAGGTCGAGGCCGCGATTCAATCGAGCCTGGGCACGCTGATGGCCGGCAAGACCGTGATCGCCATCGCGCACCGGCTCTCGACCATCGCGCGCATGGACCGGCTGATCGTGCTCGAGCGCGGCCGCATCGTCGAGCAGGGCTCGCATGACGAGCTGTTGCGGCACGGCGGCCATTACGCCGCCCTGTGGCGGCGCCAGTCGGGTGGCTTCATCGATGCCGACATGCAGGCCGCCGAGTGAGCGGCGGCGTGCTAGGCTACCTCAGCCTTGGAGATCGCGGCGGGCGGGACGCTAGAACCCGGTCGAAACCATTCGAAGCTCGGGAATAAAACCGCCAGGTGGCCGATCTTCACCCATATGATCGCGGTGCGCATCGACGATGGGAAGCCTGAACAGCGAGGACGATCAGGCGCGCTTCGCCAGCGTGGTGCTGCCGCATCTCGCCGACGCCTACGCGCTCGCGCGCTGGCTCACCGGCGATCGTGCCGACGCCGAGGATGTGGTGCAGGAAGCTTGCCTGCGCGCCTTTCGCGGCATCGGCGGCTTTGCCGGGGTCAATGCCCGCGCCTGGCTCCTGACCATCGTGCGCCACGCAGCCTATACCTGGTTGGGCAAGAACCGCTCGGCGTCGCTGGTCATGGTCGACGATCTCGAAGCCGTCGAGCAGAAGCAGGCGAGCGGCGGCGGCGCTTTCGAGCAGGGGCCGCAGACGCCGGAGGCGGCGCTGATCGCCAAGGCCGACGCGCGGCGTCTCGAAGCCGCGATCGCGGAGCTGCCGGTGCCGTTTCGGGAAACGCTGGTGCTGCGTGACGTGCAGGGCCTCGACTATCGGGAGATCGCCGAAGTGACCAAAGTACCCATCGGCACGGTGATGTCGCGGCTCGCGCGCGCCCGCCGGCGGCTGATCGAGCGCATCGGAACGGACGAGCCAAGGGGCGGGGCATGACACCGACGGATCCGCGCTTGCTCATTCACGCCTATCTCGACGGCGAGCTCGACCCTGCCCACGCGCTCGAGATCGAGCGTCAGCTCGCCGACGATCCGGCGCTGGCGGCCGAACGCGAGCGCGTGGAGGCGCTGCGGCGCGCCATCGCCGAGCAGCTGCCGCGCGAAGGCGCGCCGCCCGGTCTCGCGCGCCGGATCGAGGCCGCCGTGGGCTTGCGGCCTGCGCCGGCGCCCGCGCGCTCCTCGTCACGTCCGTCTTGGCGCGCGCTCGCGGCCTCGGTCGCGGTGGCCGCATTCCTCGGCAGCGGCGCGACCTGGTTGGCGCTGTCGCCCGGCCAGGCCGATGCCGACATGATCGTGGCCAATCACGTGCGCGCGCTGATGGCGACGCAGCCGGTCGACGTCGGCTCCTCCGACCGACACACCGTCAAGCCGTGGTTCAACGGCCGCATTCCCGAGGCCCCGCGCGTGGTCGATCTCGCCGGCGCGGGCTTTCCCCTGGTCGGCGGCCGCATCGACGTGGTCGGACGCACCCCGGTTGCGACGCTCGTCTATCGCCTGCGCCAGCACCTGATCAGCCTCAGCGAGGTTCCCGGGCGAACGATCGCGGCACCCGAACGCCAGATCGCCGGCTACAATATTGTGTCCTGGACCGACGACGGCGTCGCCTATTGGGCGGTCTCCGACGTTGCGGCAGCCGATCTCGATGCTTTCGCCAAGGCGTTTCGTGCCGCCGAGCCGGAGCGGTAGACCAGACTTGCCATCCGCTCGCTGCGCGTCTCCCGCGCACGCGCGGGGCTTACGGCTCGCGCGGCAACCAATCTCCTAAAACGGCGCTAGGCCTGCAGCAGCAATCCCGCCATGGGCTTCACCGCGGCGCTGTCCGGAAACACCTTGCTCGCCAGCACGGTGTCGTCGACCCGCAGGTGATCCTTGAGCAGGCCTTTGAGCACGGCGCGCAGGTCGGTGGTCGGCTTGAGGTCGCGTCCCTCATGGAGCTTGGCTGGCTTGAGGCCGGGCCAGTCGGCGACGACGCGGCCGCCCTTGAGCGCACCGCCGGCGATGAGCGCCACCGTCGCGGTGCCGTGGTCGGTGCCGTCGGTGCCGTTGATGCGGGCGGTGCGGCCGAATTCGGTGACGACGGCGACGACGGTCTCGCGCCAGGCATCCTTCATCTCGATCTCGATCGCGGCAATGGCGCCGTCGAGCGCGCCGAGCAACATTGCGAGCCGGCCGCTCATCACGCCTTCGGCGGCGTGGGTGTCCCAGCCATCGAAGGCCAGCGCGCCGATGCGCGGCCCATCCGCGCGCGCGAGAAACTTCGCCGCCGTGCCCGCGGACTCGGCAAAATAGGCCCGCACCTGTCCGGCGCCGGCGGCCCGCGGCTGCTCCCCGTCCATGCCGCCGGCGCGCGCGATGGTCGCAAGTCCCGTGCGCTCCTCGAGCACGCGGGCGAGGACGGGATCGGTGTGGCGGTAGAGCTCGATCAGCCGCGTCAGCGTGTCGTCGCTCGCCGGCGGCAGCCGCCGCGGCGTCCAAGACAGCACGGGCGCGGGTCCACGCACGACCAACGGCGCGATCGGTCCGATGGCGAACGCGTCGCGCGCGCCGGCACGGCCGGCCGGTTGCAACGAGGCGAGCGCGCGGTTGAGCCAGCCGGTGTCGGCCGCGCCCGGCTTGCCGAGGCCGCTTTCCAGCACGTCCTGGCCGTCGAAGTGGGAGCGCTCGCGGTAAGGCGTCGCCGTCGCATGCACGATGGTCGCCGCGCCGGACTTGTAGAGACGATGCAGGTTGGGCATCGCCGGATTGAGCGCGAAGAAGGAGTCGAGCGGCAGCGCCGGCGGCTTGCCGTCGAGGGTGAGCGCTTTGTCGCCGCGCAGCGCGACCCAGTCCGGATCGCCCACGGGCGCGACCGCCGCGAGCCCGTCGAGCGCGCCGCGCAGCACGATCACCAGCAGACGTGGATCACGGCCCTCCGCGCGCGCCACCTTCGGCAGATAAGCCCAGGCGAACAGCGTACCCGAGGCGAGGAGCAGTTCGCGGCGGGTCGCAGCGTGGAGGTTGAATGTCATCGGCTCACCTCTTTCGGTCGATCCCGGGCCGGTCACGGCGTCATCGGCTCTGGAATTCGGGCGCCATGAACAGCAGCGCGAGCGCTTGCGGACGGCTTTCGGCGCGCAAGATGGCCTGCCGCGTTTCGGTCGAAGCGAGCGGCGCGAGCGCCTGCTCGAACACGTCGCGGGGATCGGCCTCCGCGCCCAGGCGGCGCGCGAACTGATTGGCGATGTCGAGGCGCTGCGTCAGGCCATCGAGCCAGGGCGCGCTCTCGTCGGCGAATCCGTTGGGAGCCGGCGGCCGCCACAGCGGCTCGCCCAAGAGGTTGTGCGCCTGCATCACCGGGCCGATGTCGGGCGGCGTGACACCCACGGCGCGTAACATTCCGACGACCCATTCGCCCGGACGTTTGAGCCTGGCGCGCGGGGCCTCCCAGGCTTCCGGCGCGGCCACCATCGCCTTCGCCACCTCTTTCAAATCGCCTTGGGTGGCGAGGAAGCGCTTGGCCAGCCGCTCGACCAGCGCGGGCGGCGGCTCATCGGCGACGAAATGGCGCGCGAGCTTGGCGGCCACGTGGCTTGCAGTCGCCGGATGGCGTGCGAGCGCGGCGAGAACGGCGCGTCCCTGCTGCAGGCCGGCGTCGGGGTAGCTCCTGCCGATCACCGTTTGCGCGCCGGGCTGGTGCATGCGCGGATTGAACTCGAACTCGCCGCCGCGCACCGGGTCCTGGCGAAACGGCACGAACGTCCAGCCGGTGATCACATGGGCGAAACGGGTGACGTCCTCCTGCGTGTAGACCGTGCGCACGCCCAGCGTATGCAGTTCGAGGATCTCGCGCGCCAGATTTTCGTTGAGGCCGCGTTTCTGCCGCAGCCCCGCAATCGAGTCGGGGCCGATCGAGCGCGCATTGTCGAGATAGATGAGCATCGCCGGATGGGATTCGACGGCCAGCAGCATGTCGCCGAAGCGGCCGAGCACGTTTGCGCGGATGACCTCGCGTTCGTAGGCGCCGCAAATCGGGCGGACATTGCCCTTGTCCGCCGACACGCAGAAATGGTTCGACCAGAACCAGACGAGCCGTTCGACGAAGCCGATCTCGGCATCGAGCGCGGCATTGATGCGCGCCTTGGCTTCGGAGAGGTAAATCTGCTGCGGCACGCCGGGACCCGGATTGCGCATCGGCGCCGACGGCGTGGCGGACTGATCCTTCATCTCCGGCGGCGAACCGCCGCTGCTCGGCGCATTGGCCTGTTGCGCGGCGCGTTCGGCCTGCCGCGCCGCCCGTTGCGCCTGCTGGTAGGCGAATGCGACGCGGGCGGCAGTGCCGCTCGTCAACAAATCCCCATTGCCGATGCGGCCGGCGCCCGCGCGATCCAATTCCGCGAGCAGCGCGCCGCGAGGGTCCGAGGCAATGACGGCGATCGATCCGGCGCGTGGACCGAGGCCGAACCGATGCAGGGCGAGCGCGGCTTCCGCTTTCGGATCGGCGGCCATGCGTCATTGTCCTTTCGACCGAGACGCGCGCCACCCCCGCAACTGGCACGATCGTCCGCGGCCGCAATGTCAAGATTGCGGCCAGCCCACCTTTCGCAATCATGGCCATGGGATGAACGATTGGAAGGGTGTTAAGGGGGCCCCGGATTGGCAGAGAAGGAGCGCGGCGCCCCCATCCACAGCCGGCCGGATGGCGTCATGCCGCTGTAACATGCACCCGATATTCGGTGTGCCGCTGGAGGACAACGCCCCCCGCATATCTTTGCCGTAAACTGTAGCGTCCGTGTTCCTCATCACTGGCGGTTCCGGCGCGCATTCGCCCCGCGGCCGGAGCCGCTTTTTCTTCTGCGCTTTCAGGCTGATGCCTCCCGGCCGGCGAATCTCGTCGGCGGGCTGAGCAGGTTATCGCCTATAATCGCGCCAGCGAATTTTTCGTGCTCGCGAATATTGTGCATTCACACTGCGTGCTAGGTTCTAGCGCCCCCTCGACGGGGCCAGCAGCCGGCGCCAAGCGGACGCGCGCCGAGGCCCCTTTTTTCTTGCCGTAGAGCGGGCTAAATCCGGCGCTAAAGCACGGCTCGCAACCCTGGGAGACATCGCGATGCGGCATCCACGCCTCTCGTCCACCCATTTCGTCGCGGCTGCGGTCGTGATCGCGGGCGTGCTCGCGCCCATGGCGGTCTTCGGCCAGGCGCAGCCGCCGGCGCAAGCGCCAGCTCAAGCGCCGGCACCGGTGCTCGGACCTTACAAGCCGGTGCCCATCACGCTGCCGTCGGGGGTGAACGATGCGAGCTTCGACACGTTCCGCAAGCAGCTCGGCGAAATCGCCAACAACAAGGATCGCGCCGCGCTCGCCCGGCTGGTGGCGGCGAATTTCTTCTGGGTGCCCGAGGACAAGGATATCGCCGACAAGCAGAAGTCGGGGATCGATAACCTGGCGAAAGCACTCAGCCTCGACGGGACCGATGGGTTCGGCTGGGAGGCGCTCGCGGCCTACGCCGCCGAGACGACCGTCATGGCCGACCCGCAGCGCAAGGGGGTGTTCTGCGCGCCGGTGGAGCCCGTCTTCGACGAGAAGGCAGCCGACGAGCTGGCCAATGTGACTCATACCGACGCCGCCGACTGGGCGTTTCCGATCCGTGACGGCATCGAAGTGCGCGCGGCGGCAAAAGCGGATGCCGCGGTGGTCGACAAGCTCGGCCTCTATCTGGTGCGCGTTCTGCCCGACGACTCGCCCGCCAACGCGGTGCTCGCGACCTTCGCCAAGGTGCTCACCGCGGGCGGTAAGGTCGGCTACGTGCCGATCGATACCATCCTGCCCATCGGCGGCGAGCAATTGTGCTACCTCAAGGACGGAAACGCCTGGAAGATCGCAGGCTTCCTCGGCGGCGAGCCGAATCATTAGACGCCTGACGAGATCACGCGAGCTCGCGCGAGGGAGAGGCTCGCGGCGCCGGTCGCTCTCGCGGCATGATCGCTAATGGATGCAGCCGACGCCATCACGCCACGCCGGATCATCTGCGCGCGTTGCGGGCGGGCCTTCGATTGCGGGCTCGGCGGCGAGTGCTGGTGCGCCGGCGAGCCCTTTCGCCTGCCCATGCCGGAGCCCGGATCGGGCGCCGACTGCGTTTGCCCCCGATGCTTGCTTGCCGCCGCCGATCAGCGGCCCTGACGACGCAGCTCTTTTGCTTTGACTCCCGTCCCGACAAGGCTTGTCATGCCCCGGTTGGTGCCGGCATCGGAGCTCGAGCCATGATCATCGAAACTCAAAAAGACGTCACCGCCGCGGTGCTGTCCGAGTTGCAGCGCGCTCCGGATGCAAGGTTCAAGGAGATCATGTCCGCCTTCGTGCGCCACCTGCACGACTTCGTGCGCGAGACCAAGCTGACCGAGGAGGAATTCCACGCCGCCATCGGCTACGTCATCGCGCTCGGCAAGCACAGCAACGAGTCCCACAACGAGGCGGTGCTGATGGCGGGCTCGCTCGGATTATCGGCGCTGATTTGCCTCATCAACAACGGCAGCCACGGGACGACGGAAACCGACCACAACATGCTGGGGCCGTTCTGGCGCATGCATTCTCCGGTGACGCCGAACGGCGGCTCGATCGTGCGCTCGCCCACGCCGCGACCGGCGTTGTTCGTCGACGCCTTCTTCCGCGACGCCAAGGGCAATCCGATCGCGGGCGCGGAGATCGATGTCTGGCACTCCTCACCCGAAGGCTTCTACGAAAACCAGGACCCGGTGCAGGCCGACATGAACCTGCGCGGCAAATTCTTCACCGACGCCGACGGACATATCAGCTTTCGCAGCGTGAAGCCTGCGGGCTATCCGATCCCGATCGACGGACCGACGGGGGACCTCCTGCGTGCGCAAGGCCGGCACAATATGCGGCCGGCGCATCTTCATTTCCTCGCCTGCAAGGACGGTTTCAAAACGCTGATCTCGCAGCTCTACGTCCCGGACGACAAGTTCATCGAGACCGACGTGCAGTTCGGCGTCACGCGCCACCTCATCGGCAATTACGTGCGCCACGACAGCGAGAAGGCGCCGGCGGGCGACGTCAAAGGGCCGTGGTATTCGCTCGAGCACACGTTCGTGATGGAAGCCGGCCGCGCCAAGCTGCCGCGCCCGCCGATCACCGGCAAGGCCCGCGGCGAGCGGCCGAAGATTCCGCACCTGGCGTGACACGCAACCGTCTGTCGTCATTGCCGGGCTTGACCCGGCAATCCATCATTCTTCGCAAAAAAAATCTTCGAAGACGATGGATGCGCGGGTCAAGCCCGCGCATGACGTGGCCAGAGGGTCGATTTGACCTTATCTCGCCTGCGCGGCGGCGCGGTCGACCGACGCCGCGGTCTGGCCGAACAGGATCGCACGCTCCTCCGCGGTGCGGATGCCGCCCATATTCGGGTTGACCACCTTCGCCTTCTCATAGGCGCGCTCGACCGCCGGCCGCGCGCGCACCGTCTCGAACCAGCGCTTGAGGTCCGGGAAATCGGCGATGTTCTGGCCCTGGCGCTCGTGCGGCACGATCCAGGGATAGATCGCCATGTCCGCAATCGAATAGTCGCCGGCGACGAAGGCGCGATCGGCGAGGCGCTTGTTCAGCACGCCGTAGAGCCGGTTGACCTCGTTGCGGTAGCGGTCCATGGCGTAGGGAATCTTCTCAACCGCGTAGTTGCTGAAGTGATTGTTCTGACCGGCCATGGGACCGAGATTGCCCATCTGCCAGAACAGCCACTGGATGGCGTCGATGCGCGCGCGTGGATCGCGCGACAGGAACTGACCCGTCTTCTCGGCGAGATAGAGCAGCATGGCGCCGGACTCGAACACCGTGATCGGCTTGCCGCCGCCGGCCGGTGCGCGATCGATCAGCGCGGGAATGCGGTTGTTCGGGGAGATGGCGAGGAATTCCGCTTTGAACTGCTCGCCCTTGCCGATATTCACCGGCATGATGTTGTAGGGCAGCCCGGTCTCCTCGAGGAAGATCGTGATCTTGTGCCCATTGGGCGTGGTCCAATAGTAGAGGTCGATCATCGGCATGTTCCCTTGCGCTGCGATCAATCGGATGGCTGTAGCATAATTTCGAATGCAGGAGCTATCTATGCACCGACCCGTCGGATCTTCGCCGCGCATAGCTCCCTTGCCCGCCAAGCATTCGCTGCCATGAACGTTCGTAACAGACGGACGTCGTCTGCTATCCCAGCCTGATATTGGCCTCGCGCACCACGCGTCCCCATTTCTCCATTTCCGCCGCCACGAAGGCGCGAAACTCCTCGGGCGTATTCTCGCGGGACTCGACGTTGAGCTGCTTGAGGCGCTCGGCGATATCGGGCTGTCGCAGCACCGCGTTCAAGCCGGCATTGAGTTTGCGGACGATCTCCGCGGGCGTTCCGGCGGGTACGAACACCCCGTTCCATTCATAGGCTTCGAAGCCCGGAAGCGTTTCCGCCATCGCCGGCACATCGGGAAGCGCCGCCAGACGTCCCCGGCCGGTGTGGGCGATGCACTTGAGCGTTCCCGCCTGCACATGCCCGATCGAGGCGGCGGCATTGGAGAAGTAGAATTTCACCTGCCCGCCGATGAGATCGTTGAGCACCGGGCCGCCGCCGCGGTACGGGATGTGATTGAGCTTGATGCCGGCGCGATGCTTGAACATTTCGAGCGCGAGGTGCTGCACCGTGCCGTTGCCCGAGGAGGCCCAATCGAGGCCTCCGGGCGTCGCCTTGGCAAGCGCGATCACGTCCGCGACGCTCTGCGCCTCCACCGATTTGTTGACGACCAAGAGATTGGTGATGAGCGCGGCCAGGAACACGGCTTGGAAGTCCTTGACCGTGTCGTAAGGCAGATTGGCGTAAAGCGACGGGTTCACCGAATGGGCGGTGGCGTCGTACATGATGGTGTAGCCGTCGCGTTCCGCCTTGGCCACCGCCGCGGCCGCGATGGTGCCGCCGGCGCCGCCGCGATTGTCGATGACGAATTGCGCCCCCCACATCTCGCCGAGCTTCTGAAACAAGAGGCGGCCCACGGTGTCGGCGCCGCCGGCCGGCGGATAGGGGATCACCACCTTGACCGGTCGGGCCGGATAGGCGGCCTGCGCCGAAGCAGTGGCAGCCGTGATGACGAGCGGCGCGGTCACCGAAGCCTTCAACACCTGCCGCCGTGTCAGCGCGCGTCTATGGCGCACGGTTCCCTCCCTCGCTCTGGCGAAATTTGAAGCTACAATCGGCCGTTCGACCCTTTTCCCATCATAGCCGGGGCTCCATATTTCGGCGATGGCGAAAACTCCCGACGATCCGAACGCGCCGCAAAGGTCGAAGCAAAAGCCCGCGCGCGATCCGGCCAAGCATTCGAAGAAGGACCCGGCGAAGCCCACGCGCGCCAAGGCGGCGCGGCCGGAGCAGCCGGCGATCGAGCCGGCGCTCGCCGACTTGCTCAATCCCGGCATCGGCCAGGGAACCGCGGGACCGGGCTCGCAGACCGGACTGAAGCCGCCACCGGACAATTCGTTCGATCGGCGCGCCGATTTCGCCGCGGCGCACCGCGCGCGCAAGTCGACGGCGCAGGGGTTGGGCGAGGCGCCGCAGGCGCCATATAGGGGCGCTGCGCCGCTGGGCGAACTCGATCCTGATCTTGCGAAGGCGCTCGGCCTTCATGACGACGACAGCGCCCTCGCGCCGGCCGAGGACGAGCAGCCCGCGACGAGAGAGTCGCGGCGCGCGACGTTTCGCGGCGTCACCGGCGCGTCCGCCACCGTGCGCGCGCTGGAAACGCTGCTGCGCGAAGGCCGGCCCGAATTCAGCGAGCGGCCGTGGACGCCGCACCGCCCGCCGCGGCCGGAAAAATCCGAAGGCGGCGTGCGGCTGGTGATCAAATCGGATTTCGCGCCCAAGGGCGACCAGCCGCAGGCCATCGCCGACATCGT
>JBKOXY010000125.1:0-8162 GCA_046725125.1 Pseudomonadota bacterium
GGTCCATTGGCGGTCGAGCGTTCCTGTCTTGCCATTGTGCTTGCGGCCGGCGAAGGCACCCGCATGCGTTCGACGCGGCCGAAAGTGCTGCACACGATCGCCGGCCAGTCGCTCCTTGCCCACGTGCTCGATGCCGTGCGCAAAGCGGGCGGCACGATGACGGCGGTCGTGGTCGGGCTCGGCGCCGATGCGGTGGCGGCTGAAGCCAAACGGGTCCTGCCGGATGCCGAGATTTTCGTGCAAGCGGAGCGGCGCGGAACCGCTCATGCGGTGCTGGCCGCGAAAGCCGCGATCGCGCGCGCCCCGGACGACGTGCTCGTGATTTTCGGCGATACGCCGCTCATTCGGCCGCAGACCTTGACTCGAATACGTGAAGCCCTCGCCGAAGGGGCGGCGGTCGTGGTGCTTGGCTTTCGCCCCAAGGATCCCGCGGGTTACGGGCGGCTTGTCCTCAAAGGCGGCGAGCTCGTGGCCATCCGCGAAGAGCTCGATGCGAGCCCGGCCGAGCGGGCGATCGAGCTGTGCAACGGCGGCTTGATGGCGTTTGCCGGTCCGACCGCGCTCGCGATCCTCGAGCGAATCGGCAACGACAATCGTAAAGGCGAATACTATCTCACCGATGCCATCGCCATCGCCCGAGCGATGGGAGGCAAGGCTGTGGTGATCGAGACCGAGGAGGACGACGTGCGCGGCATCAACACCAATGCGCAGCTCGCGGAGACCGCCGCGGTGCTGCAGCAGCGCCTACGCGAGGCGGCAATGGAGGGGGGCGTGACCCTGATCGCGCCCGAGACGGTGTTTCTGTCGTCCGACACCAAGTTCGGTCGCGAGGTTGTGGTGGAGCCTTTCGTGGTGTTCGGACCGGGCGTCACCGTCGAGGACAGCGCCGTGATCCGCTCGTTCTCGCATCTCGACCGCGCACACGTGGGCAAGGGGGCGCTGGTCGGTCCCTATGCGCGGTTGCGCCCCGGCGCGCGCCTGCAGGACGATGTTCACGTCGGTAATTTCGTCGAGGTCAAGGAGGCGGTGATCGAGACCGGCGCCAAGGCCAATCACCTGAGCTATATCGGCGATGCGACCGTCGGCGCGGGCGCCAACATCGGCGCCGGCACTATCACCTGTAACTACGACGGCGTGGCCAAGCATCGCACCGAGATCGGCAAGAACGCGTTCATCGGTTCGAATTCGGCGCTGGTCGCACCGGTGAAGATCGGAGACGGCGCTTATGTCGGCTCGGGCTCGGTCATCACCCACGACGTGCCCGCGGATGCGCTCGCGCTCGGGCGCGGACGGCAGGCGATCAAGGAGGGCTGGGCGCGGCGCCTGCGCGAACGCGTGTTGCCAAGCAAGAAACGCACGCCCGCAAAGTAATATGCGCGACAAGCGCGTTAGCCTTAATTGTCACAAGTTGAAAGGTATCTTGATTTCCCTTTTGACGTTCGCGGCCAAGACATACTCGTCGGGGTATAGTGCCGTGTCATCAGCTTAGGAGGCCGCCGCTCGCATGTGCGGAATTGTAGGCATTCTCGGGCGCGAGCCGGTCGCGGGCTTGCTGGTCGATGCGCTCAAGCGGCTCGAATACCGGGGCTACGACTCCGCCGGCGTCGCCACGCTGGAAAGCGGCCAGCTCGTCCGTCGGCGGGCCGAGGGTAAGCTGCGCAATCTTGAGGCCCGGCTCGCGCGTGAGCCGCTCACCGGCACCATCGGCATCGGCCACACCCGCTGGGCGACCCACGGCCGGCCGACCGAAGGCAACGCGCACCCCCACGCCACCGAGCACCTTGCTGTTGTCCACAACGGCATCATCGAGAATTTCCGCGAGCTGCGCGAGGAACTGGAAAAAACGGGCGCGACGTTCGGCTCCGAGACCGACACCGAGGTGGTCGCCCACCTCGTGACGCGGGAGATGAAGAACGGCCGCTCGCCGGCCGACGCGGTGGCGGCTGCGCTGCCGCGGCTGCGGGGCGCATTCGCGCTCGCCTTCTTGTTCGCGGGCGAGAACGATCTCCTCATCGGCGCGCGCAAGGGCTCGCCGCTCGCGATCGGCTATGGCGACGGTGAAATGTATCTCGGCTCCGATGCCATCGCGCTCGCTCCCTTCACCGACGCGATTTCGTATCTCGAGGATGGCGACTCGGCCGTGCTTACGCGCAAGAGCGTCGAAGTCCACGACGCCAAAGGCAGCAAAGTCGAACGCGCCGTGCTCAAATCGTCGGCCTCCGCCTTCCTCGTCGACAAGGGCAATTATCGCCACTTCATGGCGAAGGAGATTCACGAGCAGCCGGAGGTGGTCGGCCACACGCTCGCGCACTATATCGACATGGCCGCCGAGCGCGTGCGGCTGCCGGTTGACCTGCCCTTCGACTTTCGCACCCTCGAGCGTATCACGATGTCCGCTTGCGGCACCGCCTATTACGCCGGACTGGTGGCAAAATACTGGTTCGAGCGCTTTGCCCGCCTGCCGGCCGAGATCGACGTCGCTTCCGAGCTCCGCTACCGCGAGGTGCCGCTGTCGCCGGGTGGACTGTCGATTTTCGTGTCGCAGTCGGGTGAAACCGCCGACACGCTCGCGACGCTGCGCTACGCCAAGGAGCACAGACAGCATGCGCTCGCGGTGGTGAATGTCCCCACCTCGACGATCGCGCGCGAAAGCCACGCGGTGATGCCGACGCTTGCTGGTCCGGAGATCGGAGTCGCCTCGACAAAGGCCTTCACCTGCCAACTTGCGGTGCTCGCCTGTCTTGCGCTGGCGGCCGGCCGCGCCCGCGGGGTGCTGTCCGAGGAGGAGGAGCGAGAGATGGTGCGCGCGCTGATCGAGACGCCGCGCCTGATGGCGGAGGCGCTTGCGCTCGAGCCGCAGGTCGAGCAATTCGCGCGCGATCTCGCCAAGAGCCGCAATGTCCTCTATCTCGGTCGCGGCACCAGTTTTCCGCTCGCGCTGGAGGGCGCGCTCAAGCTCAAGGAAATCTCCTATATCCACGCCGAAGGCTATGCCGCGGGCGAGCTCAAGCATGGGCCTATTGCGCTCATCGACGAAAGCATGCCGGTGATCATCATCGCGCCCCATGACCGAGTGTTCGAGAAGACCGTCTCCAACATGCAAGAGGTTGTGGCGCGTCAGGGGAGGATCATTCTGATCACCGATCCCCAGGGCGCCCATGACGTGCACATGGACGCGCTGTCCACGCTCACGCTCCCGGCCATGCCCGCGACGGTGACGCCCCTCGTATATGCCATTCCCGTGCAGCTGATCGCCTACCATACGGCGGTCGTGATGGGCACCGACGTCGATCAGCCGCGCAACCTCGCCAAGTCGGTCACGGTGGAGTGATTGAGCCGCGACTCTTGCGCATATCGCGGTGGGGTGAGCGGGGAGATAATGTCATTCGGCTGGACTTGATGTGGAGAAGATCGTTACCGCATGAACGAGTTTGACCGCGATCCCGGGATCGTGCCGGCGGCATCGCCCCCCGAGGCACCGCTCGAACCTGCCAAGCCGGGGCCATTCCATCACGGCCTCGTCGGCCGGCTGCGCAATTATTTTCTGACCGGGCTGATTCTGGTCGCTCCAGCCTACATCACCATCAGCCTCACTTGGTGGTTCATCAACTGGGTCGATGATCTGGTGCGACCGTTCATTCCGATCGCGTACCGGCCTGAGACCTATTTGCCGGTGAAGATTCCCGGTCTCGGCCTCATCATCGTGTTCATCACGCTCACGCTGCTCGGTTTCCTGACCGCCAATTTCGTCGGCCGCAAGCTCGTCGAGGTCGGCGAGAACATTCTCAATCGCATGCCGGTCGTGCGGCCGATCTACAACAGCCTGAAACAAATCTTCCAGACGCTGTTTGCAAAAGGTGGCTCGAGCTTCCGCCGTGTCGGTCTGGTCGAGTTTCCCTCGCCCGGCATGTGGTCGCTGGTGTTCCTGTCGAATTCGGCGAGCGCCGAGATCGCGGCGCGGCTGCCGGACACCGAACACGTCGCGGCTTTCATGCCCTGCACGCCCAATCCGACGACCGGCTTCTTCTTTTACGTGGCCCGCCGCGACATCATCGATCTCGACATCACGGTCGAAGCGGCGATGACGCTGCTGATGTCGGCCGGAATGGTGCAGCCCGGCGATCAGCAGAAGAAGCTCACGGCGTTGGCCGAGGCTGCGCGGGTCGCACGCGCGACGCAGGCGAAGCGGACCGCTGCGCCGGCGAAGTGAATCCTCCTCCGTCGTAGCGCGTGCGACGTTCCGAGTTGTCAGCCTGCTCGGATCAGCCGGATCGCCTCGTCGCGCTCGAATAGATAGAGCAGATGGCGCAGCGCTTGTCCGCGCGCGGACGCAAGCGTCGGATCGCGCGCCAGCATCAGCGCGGCGTCGTCGCGCGCGGCGCCGATCAGCTTGCCGTGCGTCTCGATGCGGGCGACGCGGAAGCCCGGCATACCGGATTGCCGCGTGCCGAGAACGTCGCCTTCCCCGCGCAGCCTGAGATCTTCCTCGGCGATGCGAAAGCCGTCCTCGGTCTCGCGCATGATGTTGAGCCTGGCTTTGGCGGTTTCACCCAGCGGTCCCTTGTAGAGGAGGAGGCAGGACGAATGCTCGCTGCCGCGCCCGATCCGCCCGCGCAACTGATGGAGCTGCGCCAGCCCGAAGCGCTCGGCATGCTCGATCACTATGACGGTCGCCTCCGGCACGTCGACGCCGACCTCGATCACGGTGGTGGCGACGAGGAGCCGCGTCTCGCCTGCTGCAAAGCGCTCCATGGCGCGGTCTTTCTCGCCGCCCTTCATGCGCCCGTGCACGAGATCGACCATGGCGCCGAAGTGCTCCTTGAGCGCGGCGAAGCGTTCTTCCGCGGCGGCGAGATCGGTATTCTCGGTGACCTCGACCAGCGGACAGACCCAATAGACGCGCCGGCCGTCCACGAGCGCGCGGCCGATCCCGCCGACCACCTCGTCGAGCCGGGTGTGAGGAACCACTCGGGTATCGATCGGCTGGCGGCCGGCGGGTTTTTCACGCAGTTCCGACACGTCCATGTCGCCAAAATAGGTGAGCACGAGCGTGCGCGGAATCGGCGTCGCGGTCATCACCAGCACATCCACCGCCTCGCCCTTCTTAGCGAGTGCGAGCCGCTGGTGCACGCCGAAGCGATGCTGTTCGTCGACCACGGCGAGCGCGAGGTCGCGAAATTCGACCTCCTCCTGGAACAGGGCATGAGTGCCGATCAGCACATGGATGGCGCCGAACGCGAGCTTCTCGAGAATATCGTTGCGCTCGCGTCCACGCTCGCGACCAGTGAGGATGGCGACGTTGATGCCCGCCGCGGCGGCGAGCGGCGCCACGGTGTTGAAGTGCTGGCGTGCCAAAATTTCGGTCGGTGCCATCAGCGCGGCTTGCCGGCCGCCTTCGATCACGGCCGCCGCCGCGAGCAAGGCCACTACGGTCTTGCCCGATCCGACATCGCCCTGCAGCAGCCGCAGCATGCGCTCGGGCTTGCCGAGATCGGAGACAATGTCGGCGACGGCGCGCCCCTGCGAGGGCGTGAGCGAATAGGGCAGCGCCTCGATCAGCTTTTTCCCGATATGCCCGGTGCCCGGCGTCGCCCGGCCGGCGGGCCGCCGCAGATGTGCGCGCACCAGCGCGAGCGCCAGCTGACCCGCCAGAAACTCGTCGTAGGCAAGCCGCGACCAGGCCAATCCTTCCGGCAGCAGGTCGGCCGGCTCCGCCGGCCGGTGCAGGACGCGCAGCGCCTCAGCGAAGGACGGGAAGCGCTCACGTGCAACCCAACTGGCCTCCTGCCATTCCGGCAAGTCCGGCAAGCGCGCGAGCGCGGCATCGGCGGCTTTGCGCACCTGGTTGAGGCTCAGCCCTTCGGTCAGCGAATAGACCGGCTCGACCAGCGGCAGCTTCGCGAGATCCGCCTCCGCGACGACGCGGTCGGGATGCACCATCTGCCGCATATGGTCGTAGAGTGCGACCGTGCCCGATACGTAGCGCCGCTCGCCGACTGGCAGCAGCTTTTGCAAGTAATCCTTGCGCGCATTGAAATAAGTCAGCGTGAGATCACCGGTCTCATCGCTGGTGTAAACCTGATAGGGCACGCGCGGCCGGTGCGGCGGCGGTGGCCGGTGACGATCCACGGTGACCGCGACGGTGACGACGGTATCGGGCACCACGTCGCGCAGCTTCGGCCGCGCTCGCCGGTCGATCGCGCCGGTGGGCAGGTGAAACAGGAGATCGATCACCCGCGCCGGCTGTTCGCGGCCGAACAGCCGACGGTACAGCTTCTCCAGTTGTGGCCCGACGCCGGTCAGCGTCGTGACCGCGGCGAACAGCGGATTGAGCAGACTCGGCCGCATTCGGGACATCCCGCCTTTCGTCGCCGCCGATGCTCGCGCGGCTGGGCCGGATAGGCAATGCAGTTGGGCGCTGACATATCCCGTCAGCGTCGCTATATGACCTGCGCCCGGCCCGTCCGGGCTTTTGGCGTTGCGTCGCGAGCGGCGAGGAAACCGATGACCGGCACGGCACGTTCGAGCGAAGGACTGGATATGCGCCGGCGCAAACTCTTGTTCCGCTCCTGGCATCGCGGCATGCGGGAAATGGACTTGATCATGGGCCGCTTCGCCGACGCCACCGTCACGCAATTGACGCAAGACGAGCTCACCGAATTCGAGCAGCTGATGGAGGTGCCTGACCGCGAGCTCTTGGCCTGGGTCACCGGCGAAGCCGACGTGCCGCCGGATTACGACACCGCGCTGTTCCGTCGGCTGCGCGAGTTCAACCGACAGGGCGAGGGTGCAAGATGAGCGTGGCGCGCAATCCCGCCGAGCTCCTCGTCCCTGGCCGCCCGCTGACGCTGGCAGGCGTCGCCGACGGCGCCGAAGGCCTCGTTATTGCCGATCTCGCCCGCGCGCTGGCGGCACGCGCCGATGCGCCGGCGACGACCGCAGTGGTCGTCTGCCGCGACGGCCCGCGCATGGCCGCGCTCGCCCGCGCGCTTGATTTTTTTGCACCGGATCTTGCCGTGCAGGAGTTTCCGGCCTGGGACTGCCTGCCCTATGACCGGGTCTCGCCGCACGCGGGCTTCGTCGCGCAGCGCATGACAACGCTGTCTCGGCTCGCGCGCGTGCAAGGCCGCGACCGCCCGTCGGTCCTGCTCACGACCATCAATGCCGCCCTTCAGCGCGTGCCGACCCGCGACTTCGTTGTGCGGCAATCGCTTTCGGTCACGCCCGGCAATGTGCTCGCCATGGACGGCATCACCCAATGGCTCGAGCTCAACGGCTTCGTGCGTGCTTCCACTGTGCGCGAGCCCGGCGACTATGCGGTGCGCGGCGGCATCATCGACCTCTACGCACCGGGCATGGCAGAGCCGGTGCGGCTCGATTTTTTCGGCAACACGCTGGAGACGATCCGCAGCTTCGACCCCGAAAGCCAGCGCACGACCGACCAGTTGCGCGCGCTCGATCTCGTGCCGGTGGCCGAATTCCAGCTCACCACGGAAACGATCCGGCGCTTCCGCCTCGGTTACGTCGCGGCCTTCGGCGCTCCCACGCCTGACGATCTCCTCTACCACGCGGTGAGCGAAGGTCGGCGCCATGGCGGGATGGAGCATTGGCTGCCGCTGTTCCATGACCGGCTCGATACGTTGTTCGATTACGTAACGGGTTCTTCGGTGATACTCGAACCGTTGGCCGAGGACGCCGCGCGCGAGCGGCTCGGTCAGATCGCGGACTATTACGAGGCGCGTCAGCAAGCGCTCGCCCAGCGCGGATCGGGCCCGCCCTACAAGCCGCTGCCGCCCGAGCGGCTCTATCTCGGCGAAGCCGAATGGCGCGCGCGGCTCGAAACCGCAGCGTTGGCGCGGCTCACTCCGTTCGCGGTACCGCAGGGGCAGGGGGCGCTCATCGATGTCGGCACCAAGCAGGGGCGCAATTTTGCTGCCGAGCGGGCCGAGCCGGGCCGCAACGTTTTCGAGGCAGTGACCCGGCACGTCGCGGCGCTCAAGGCGCAGGGCAGGCGCGTCGTCATCGCGCTGTGGAGCGAAGGCGCGCGCGAGCGCATGCGCCATGTGCTCGCCGACCACGCGCTTGCCGACCTCGCGCCGGTTGAGTCGTGGCCGCAGGCGCTCGCGCTGGCGCCGCAACAGGTCGCGCTCGCGGTGCTCGGG
>JBKOXY010000166.1:0-17948 GCA_046725125.1 Pseudomonadota bacterium
GTAGTGGTGCGCCGCGTTGCGCCGCGCCCGCGAGCGCGGATTGAATTGTCTGACGCGGCGATGGAGGTAGCGGACGAGTCGTCGCAACCGCGCCCACGCCGGCAGTCCATCCTCGCGGCGCTGACCGAGCACGATGGCAAGGACATCGGCGATCGAGCCCTCTTCGACGACGATGCCGCCGTCCATATAGGCTTCACCGAACCTCAACACGGGATCGAGGAGGACGCCGCGCTCGGCTGCGCGCGTGGTGAAGCGGATCGCCGCCGGCGTTCCGGTGCCGTCCCCGAAGGTAAAGCTCGAGCCTCCCGCGGTCCTGACCCGGAGATTCCCGGCGCGGATCAACCGTCCCAATGCCGCCCGAAGCAACCGATCCATCGGCCGCCTCCTACCGCGCCGACCAGCTTCGCCCGTGCCACCATAGGCGGCCGTGGTCGTTGGTGTGAGCAGATCGCGCCGCGGCGCAATCGTCACCAGCAGCCCCTCCCGGACGGGAGAATTAAAACAAAGTCTCTTGGCTGCTGCAACGGCTTAAGTTGCAAGAGGTTAGGGTGAAATACGGGCCAGCTGGGGGTCAGGCAGGTCGCATCCTCTTTTGGCCAAAAATCCAAAGCAAAGAGTCGGCTCAGAGACGATTGCGATGGAGGGTTCATCGTGGCGAGGGTTGCTCTAATCGTGCCGTTGGTCACCGCCGCCGCGGTGGCGGCGGCCGCTCCGGCGCAGGCCCAAGCAAACCTCGATGCCGGCAAGTCCGCCGCGCAAATCTTCGCCGACACCTGCAACGCGTGCCACCGCAGCCCGCGGGAAGTCAGGTCAACCAGCGCGGCCTTCCTGCGGGAACATTATACCACCGGCGCGCGGGAAGCCGCGGCCATGGCCGCTTATCTCGCCTCGGTCGGCAGTGATGCGCGGGCGGTCCAACAGCGGCGGCCCCCCACTTTGGGCGCGGGCCAGGCGGCCGCGCCGGGGAGTGACCAAGGCAGCGGCCGTCGGACGTCGGAGCAGGGCCAACCCTCGCCAAGCGCGGCCACGGCAGGCGCAGTCAGGCCTCGTCGTCCCTCCGAGAGCGTGGAAGCGGGCAATCTGCCGACCGCTGCCGCGTCGGGAGCCGCGCCCGAGGCTGCTCCGCCGCAAGCAGTCGTAGCGACACCGGCACGGCAGACCGCCGTCGAAGACTTCGAGGAATAGCGCTGAGACGGCGGTATCCGCAGAATTGCGCTCCGGTTCCTCCTGCGTTGCTTTCAGATCAGTGGCAATCGGGAAACCTGTTTGCGCGAACGCGCGCAAACGCGGTTGTTTCCGCGCGATCGGCTTGCGTTTTCCGCATTCGCTCCGGAAAGCGCGTCAACCAAGAACGCTATTTTTTCTCCGCTTCGGTATCTGCTGGCGCGGTCTCCTCCGCGTCCTCCCGCGTGCGGCGCGCCGCGATCGCCTCCGGCTCGAAGAAGGCTTCCGCCGCCGCTGCGGCCGCCGCTGCGGCTTCCTCACCCTCCTCGCGGGCAACGGTGATGTTCTCGCCGCGAGCGAGCCGCTGAGCCTCGTCGGCGTTGCGCGCGACGGTGACGTTGATCGTCGCTTCGACCTCGGGATGCAGCGAAACAGGCACCTTGTGCAATCCGATCGTCTTGATCGGCGCGTTGAGCGCGACCTGAGCGCGACTGACTGCAAAGCCTTTCTCCGTGACCAGCGCCGCTAGGTCGCGCGGCGATACCGAGCCGTAAAGCTGGCCGCCCTCGGCGGCTTGGCGCAGCACCGTGAAGCTCTGACCGTCGAGCTTCTGAGCGATCTTTTCCGCTTCTCCTTTTTGCTCGAGGTTGCGCGCTTCCAGCTCGACTTTCATCTTCTCGAAGCGCGAGCGATTGTCCTTGGTGGCGCGCAATGCTTTGCCCTTGGGCAAGAGATAGTTGCGCGCGAAGCCGTCCTTGACGCGCACGACGTCGCCCATTTGGCCAAGCTTGGCGACGCGCTCAAGCAGGATCACTTCCATGACTGTCTCTCCATCTGTCGAGCATCGGGATCATCAGGTCCGCAAACTCGGCGGCCCGCGCCTTCGTGCAACGCGACCGCGAATGTTGAAAGCGGCTTCGGCGAGCCCGAGGATGGACATCGCCAAGACCGGCCAGCCGAGCACGACCGTGGCGGCATAGACCGCCGCGAGCACAAGGGCGCGAGTGTTCATGCCGCGCGTGATCGCGTGCAGGACCGCAAAGCCGAGCATTGCAAAGGCCATGAGCAGGCTTGCCGCAAACGCGCCGGCAAGAACGCCGAGGAGGTCGGGCAGGAAGGAGCCGGCGAGGGCGGCCGCGAGAAAGGCGGGGGTCGACGTGGGCAACGTCCAGGCCGCCAAATCCGGCCATGGCCGCTTGAGCCGGCCTGAGATCTTCACAACACGCGCGGCGAGCCAGAGATTGAGCACGTTGATAATGGTAGAGAACACGGCCGCCGCCGGCGGAACAGCGACCACCAGCACGTCGACCAGCGATTGGTCGCGCAGAATACGCTCGTAGGTCTTGCGCAAGGCGGCCTGCAGGCTCTGCTGGTCGGTGCCGAAATTGGGAACGGCGGCGGCGACGATGAGCGTGCCGATCACTGCTGCCCACAGCACGAGCCGGCCGGCCGGATACCATTCCAGCGCGCCCCCGCCGCCGTTCGTTGCGGGTCGCGCGAGCAATGCCAGATAGCCCAGCCACCAGGCTCCGAACGCGATGACGGGCACGGCGATAAAGAAGATGCCGGAAAGAGCCACGACCACTGCCGTCGCAGACGCCGCCGCAATCAGCCCAGCCACGTGACTCCAGCCGAGCGCAGCGATCAGGATCGGCAACGGTGCGAGGTAAAACAGGAAGATCGCAGCGATCGATCCCGACACCACGGAGGCGAACAGCAGTGCCGCTGCCGCCCCGGCTCCCAGTCCGACCAATATGATCTGCATCATCTTCAGCTGTCCCGCTTCATCAGCGGTTAGAGACGGATCGAGTTCCGTCCCAACCATCGCAGAGTGGACGAGAGAGGACGACGGCGGCCAGAGTGGCCTCTCGTGCTGCCTTGCTCGTCCGCCTGCTGCTCGCTCGTCTGTGCTCCGTCGTCTGTGCGCGGTCGTCTGCTAGCGGATCACGTAAGGCAACAATCCGAGAAAGCGGGCGCGTTTGATGGCCCGCGCCAGCTCCCGCTGCTTCTTGGCGGAAACCGCCGTGATCCGACTCGGCACGATCTTGCCGCGCTCGGAGACGTAACGCTGCAAGAGCCTCACATCCTTGTAGTCGATCTTCGGGGCATTGGCGCCGGAAAACGGACAGGTCTTGCGGCGGCGAAAGAACGGCCGGCGGGTCTGGGTTGCGGAAAGCGCCATGGCCGTTACTCCTCCACCGCGGCGGAGAGGGACTCTTCGTCGTCGCCTTCGCGCGGCGGACGGCCGTCGCGCTCACGGTCGCGGTCGCGACGGTGCTCGCCACGGTCGCGATCGCGAAAGCCGCCGCGATCACGATCACGAAAGCCGAAACCCCGATCGTCGCGCTCGCGGTCGCGGTCGGCCTTGCGCATCATCGCGGAGGGGCCTTCCTCGTGCTCGTGCACCCGAACCGTAAGGTAGCGCAACACATCCTCGCTGAGCCGCTGCTGTCGCTCGATCTCGTTGAGGGCGGCCGGCGGCGCGTCGATATTGAGCAGGGTGAAATGCGCCTTGCGGTTCTTGCGCAGACGATAGGCGAGGGACTTCACGCCCCATTGCTCGGTCTTGGCGACCTTGCCCCCCATCTGTTCGACGATGGCCTTGAACTGAGCGGTCAGTTCTTCGACCTGTTGCGCGCTGGCGTCCTGGCGCGTGAGGAAGACGTGTTCGTAGAGTGGCATCCGATGCCTTTCCCTTGTTCGCTGCTCCACCCGGCGCGAAGCCCTTCGAGCCCTTTCGGGAAAGGCTCGAATGCTCAGAAGGCGGGAACACGGGACGCCGGACCATCGGCCCTGCCGCCCGGCATTGGCCAAGCAGCCGTCCGTTCAGTTCCCGGCCGGGATCGAGCGGAAGCGCGCCTTATACGGAGTTCCGACGAAAAGGCAAGGCGGCTCCCGGCAGCGCAGGGTGCGCCGGCAGCCCCGCTCGGCTTGACAGAGCGGAGGTCGCGGTGTCTTAGGGCCCGTTCTCGTCAAGGGGAGGGAATGTCGTTCGCTTTCGTATTTCCGGGCCAAGGCAGCCAGGCGGTTGGCATGGGCAAGGCCCTCGCCGACGCCTTTGGGCCGGCACGTGCGGTGTTCGAGGAGGTCGATGCGGGACTCGGCGAGAAGTTGACCCGCATCATCTGGGAAGGGCCGGCCGAAACGCTGACGCTGACGGAGAACGCACAGCCCGCACTGATGGCGGTGTCGCTCGCCGCCATGCGCGTGTTGGAAACGCAAGCGGGCGTCGATCTTGCGCGCGACGCGCGATTCGTGGCCGGCCATTCGCTCGGAGAATATTCAGCGCTCGCCGCCGCTGGCGCGCTCACCATTGCCGATACCGCGCGGCTCCTGCGCATCCGCGGTCGGGCGATGCAGAAAGCGGTGCCGGTTGGCACGGGCGCCATGGCGGCACTGCTTGGGCTTGACTTCGATCAGGCGGCAGCGGTCGCGGCGGAAGCCGCGCAAGACCAAATTTGCCAGGCCGCGAACGACAACGGTGGCGGACAGGTGGTGGTCTCCGGCGACAAGGCGGCCGTCGAGCGCGCCGTCGAGATCGCGAAAGAAAAGGGCGCTCGGCGCGCCATGATGCTGCCCGTCTCGGCGCCCTTCCACTGCGCGCTGATGCAACCCGCAGCCGATGCGATGGCCGCGGCGCTGGCGACGGTCGCGGTGAAACGGCCAGTGGTGCCGGTCGTCGCCAATGCGCTGGTCAAGCCGGTCAGCGACCCGCCCGACATCGTGCGCGCGCTGGTCGCGCAAGTCACCGGGACGGTGCGCTGGCGCGAGTCGGTGGTGCTCATGGCGGCCGCGGGCGTCACCACGTTTTATGAGGTCGGCGCCGGCAAGGTGCTGAGCGGTCTTGTCAGGCGCATCGTCGATGGGGCGCGCGGCGTTTCAATCGGAACGCCGGACGACGTCGCGATGTTCGGGCTGACCAACGCATGATTTCGGGGAGCGATCGATGTTCGATCTGACCGGCAGGACCGCACTCGTCACCGGAGCGACCGGCGGGATCGGGGGGGCGATCGCGCGCGCGTTTCACCAGCAAGGCGCGACCGTCGCGCTCTCCGGTACGCGCCGCGACGCGCTCGATCAGCTCTCCGGCGAGCTTAAGGACCGCGTCCACGTGCTGCCGTGCAACCTCGCGGACAAGGAGGAGGTCGAGGCGCTGGTACCGAAGTGCGAGGAAGCCATGGGCAAGCTCGATATTTTGGTGGCCAATGCGGGAATCGCCAAGGACAACCTCCTGGTTCAGCTGCGAGACGAGGACTGGGACCAGGTCGTTGCAATCAATCTGACTGCGACCTTCCGCCTCGCGCGGGCGGCGGTACGCGGGATGATGCGGCAGCGTTTCGGCCGCATCATCGGTATCACCTCGGTGGTCGGCATCACCGGCAATCCCGGTCAGGGTAATTACACCGCGACCAAGGCCGGGATGATCGGCATGATCAAGTCGATCGCCGCCGAATACGCCAAACGCGGCGTGACGGCGAACTGCATCGCGCCGGGCCTGATCGCCACGGCGATGACCGACAAGCTCAGCGACAAGCAGCGGGAGACGATCCTCGCCCGAGTGCCCGCGGGCAGGCTCGGCGCAGGGGCGGATGTGGCGGCTGCCGCGGTCTTTCTCGCCTCGCAAGAGGCCGCCTATATCACCGGCCAAACGCTGCACGTGAACGGCGGGATGGCGATGATTTGAACGTCGTCGTTGAGGCCCCGCGGGGTTCCCGACGCGCCGCCGCCATGCTGGTCAAGGCATTTGAAGTATGGTAACCGAGCTTCGGTTTGGCAGGGGCGGCATAACGGTGCCAATCGTCATAGGGGTCCGCTCGCGACCCGATGATCCGACGGCGGATACCACGCAAGCCCATACCGCAATGGCTCGGGGGCGCTGACCGATCGAGCCCAATTCAAAGGACACGAGGTTGCAGCGATGAGTGATATTGGCGAGCGGGTGAAAAAGATCGTCGTGGAACATTTGGGCGTCGAAGCCGAAAAGGTGACCGAGAACGCCAGCTTCATCGACGATCTCGGGGCCGACAGCCTGGACACGGTCGAACTCGTCATGGCGTTCGAGGAAGAGTTCGGTTGCGAGATCCCTGATGACGCCGCCGAGACCATCCTGACGGTCGGCGACGCCATTAAATTCCTTGAAAAAAACGCAAAAAGCTAACGCCGCCATTTGGGGCGGACCCTCACGGTTTTCAGCGATCGGAGATTGCCTTGGCGCCCTCGCGGCGGCGGGAGAATATGATATTGGCTGCGGGCTGAGGAATCGAAGATGAGACGCGTCGTCGTCACAGGGCTCGGCATGGTGACGCCGCTCGCTTGCGGCGTCGATCCGACCTGGCAACGCCTCATCAACGGCCACAGCGGGGCAAGGCGCATCGAGAGCTTCGACGTTTCCGATTTGCCGACGAAGATCGCCTGTCAGGTTCCGCGCGGCGATGGCTCGAACGGCAGTTTCAATCCCGACCATTGGATGGAGCCGAAGGAACAACGCAAGGTCGACGATTTCATCATTTTCGCCATGTGCGCCGCGCGCCAGGCGCTCGACGATGCGGGCTGGCAGCCGGCGACCTACGACGATCAGGTGAGGACCGGTGTGATGATCGGGTCCGGTATCGGCGGGCTTACCGGCATTGCCGAAACCGCGATCGTCCTGAAGGAGAGAGGGCCGCGGCGCGTGTCGCCGTTCTTCATCCCCGGCCGCTTGATCAACCTGGCGTCGGGATATGTATCGATTGCGCACGGCCTGAAGGGGCCCAATCACGCGGTGGTAACCGCCTGTTCGACCGGCGCGCATGCCATCGGAGATGCCGCACGGCTGGTGGCGCTCGGTGACGCTGAGGTCATGGTGGCGGGCGGCGCCGAGTCGCCGATCTCGCGCATCGGCATGGCAGGATTTGTCGCCTGTCGTGCGCTGTCCACGTCATTCAATGATACGCCGGAACGTGCGTCCCGCCCTTACGACCGCGATCGGGACGGGTTTGTGATGGGCGAGGGCGCGGGCGTCGTGGTGCTCGAAACCTATGAGCACGCCAAGAGCCGCGGCGCCAGGATTTACGCCGAACTCATCGGCTATGGGCTCTCGGGCGATGCCTATCACATCACCGCGCCAGCCGAGGACGGCGATGGCGCGCTGCGTTGCATGAATGCGGCGATCAAGCGCGCCGGTATCTCGGCGGGGGAGATCGACTACATCAATGCTCACGGCACCTCGACGCCGGTCGGCGACGAGATCGAACTCGGCGCCGTGCACCGCCTGGTCGGCAACGCCGCGGCACGCATGTGCATGTCCTCGACCAAGTCCTCGATCGGGCACCTGTTGGGCGCCGCGGGCGCCGTCGAGGCGATCTTCTCGATTCTTGCCATGCGCGACGGTGTGGCGCCGCCAACCATCAATCTCGACAATCCGTCCGTGGAGACCGCGATTGATCTCGTGCCGCATCGCTCGAAAAGGCGCACCATCGACGTGGTTCTGTCGAATTCTTTCGGCTTCGGGGGCACCAATGCGTCGCTCATCTTTCGCCGCCTTATGGATTAAGGCGAGGTCGGGGCGGCGCACCGAACGCGCGTGATTCGCGGTTCCTACCTTTGGCCATATTCCCATTTAATGTGAGTGGGTTCGGCCCTATCCCGCTCGGGAATTCGATCGGAGACCGGCAAAAATGACTTGCTCACGCCTTGGCGGGGCGCGGGGGTCGGGACCAGAATTGGACGCGGTGATAGCGGCTGTGGTGGGCGTGAAGGTGGGGACATAGCCGGTGACTTCGCACAACGCACCGCCCGGGCGCAGCGGCCGCGATCCCGCGCGTCCGGACGCCTCGGCGGACCCTTCCAAGGCCGGGCGGGAGAGCCTCGATCCGTCGCTGCCGCGGTCCACTGCGCCGCCGGCGCCTGCCGGATGTCCTCCTGCAGCGGCTTCGAGCCAACCATTGGCCCAACCAGCGAGCCCAGATCGGCCTGACGCATCGGCTGCGCGCCATCGGATGGCGGCAGGCCTGCCGCCACAGCCCTCGCCGCTTGGGGCGGCAAAAAGTGTCGCGCGCCCCGATCAGCCCGTCGCGGGCTTGGCGAAAGGCATCCTCGGCCTCAATGCTCGCGCGTCCGGCCTGGCAAAAAGCGGCGCCAATCAGCCGGCCGCAGGGACGGTGACCGGCGGTGCGATCGCGCCCAATTCCGAGGGTGCGGCCGCGACCCGCGAGCCAGTTACGCCCGATGCGCCGATGCCTGCGGGGCCAACCTCGGGTAAGGTCGCTCCCGCTGCGCCGTCTCTGCCGATGCCACCGTTCGGCACGGCGCAACCGGCATCGCCCGGACGGGTGGTGCTTGGTGTCGGTGAGCCGGAGCCGCCCATATCCGGGCGGCCGGATGGACTGGGCGGGTCGCTCATGGAGCCCAAACGCATCACGCCGCGCAGCCCGCGCGCGGCGCTTGAGCCCGATCACGTGCCGGTGCCAAGCCGGCCTTCGAGGCGTGCGCGCAACCCGCTGGTGATCGTGGGCAACGCCGTCTTCACCGCGTTGGTCCTCGTCCTCATCGTCGGCGGTGCGGCGGTTGTCTTCGGCAAGAGCCGGTTCGAAGCGCCGGGCCCCTTGCAAGAGGACAAAATCGTCAACATCCCGCCCCGCACCGGCATGATCGACATTGCTGATCTGCTCAACCGCGAAGGGGTGGTGGACGCGAACCGTTTCATCTTCATCGGCGGCGTGTTCGCGCTCAAGGCGCGCTCGGAACTCAAGGCCGGCGAATATCTCTTCCCCAAGCGGGCCAGCATGAAAGACGTGGTGGAAACGATTCTCGAAGGAAAGGTGGTGCAACACCAACTCACCATTCCCGAGGGCCTGACATCGGAGCAAATCGTCGCGCGGCTGCTGGAGAACGAGGTTCTCTCCGGCAACATCAAGGACGTCCCACGGGAAGGCAGCCTGCTGCCCGACAGCTACCATTTCAACCGCGGCTTCACGCGCGAGCAGATGCTCCAGCGTATGCGCCAGGCGCAAGATCGGCTGGTGCGCGACGTGTGGGATCGCCGCAATCCCGATCTGCCGCTCAAGACGCCCGAGCAACTCGTCATTCTGGCGTCCATCATCGAGAAAGAGACCGGCAAGCCCGAGGAGCGCACGCGCATCGCGGCGGTGTTGGCCAATCGGCTAAAACAAAAGATGAAGCTGCAATCGGATCCGACCATCGTCTACGGTCTCGTCTTCGGCAAAGGAGCGCTCGGCCATCCGCTTACCAAGAGCGAGATAGCGCAGCCGACGCCCTACAACACTTACGTCATCGACGGCTTGCCGCCCGGGCCGATCGCCAACCCAGGTCGCGCCTCGATCGAGGCCGCCGCCAATCCGGCGCGCACGAAGGAACTCTATTTCGTGGCCGACGGCACCGGTGGACACGCCTTCGCCGAGAGCTACGACCAACACCTAAAGAACGTCGCGCGCTTGCGTGCGATCGAGCAGGACCTGAGAGGAGAGGCGCCGGTCCCGGACGCTCAAACGCCGCCGTCGCCGACACGCGCGGCACCCGCGCCCGCGCAACGGAGCAAGCGCAGCGCGAACGGCTCGTCAAAGGGCGCCGCAGGGCCCGCGCAGTAGAGTCGTTGGATCACGCCGCGTCCTCCGCCCTTGTGACCTCTCTCCCTCGCCGCTAAGGTCCCGGCCCGATTCGATCACCCAAGATTCTTCCGTGGGTAGAGGCCGATGGCGCTCTCGAGCATGACCGGCTTCGCGCGTGGCCACGGCGTGAGCTGCGCCTACAGCTGGGCTTGGGAGCTCAAATCCGTCAATGCCAAGGGGTTCGATTTGCGGCTGCGCCTGCCGCCGGGCTGGGACGCGGTCGAGGGCCCGGCGCGCACCGGCGCAGCACAGGTGCTCGCGCGCGGCACGGTGCACGGCACGCTCACGGTCGAACGGCAGGGGGTCGCGCCCAGCGTGCGCGTCAACGAGCCCGTGCTCGCGGCCGTGCTTGCGACCATCAAGGGCCTCGCTGGGCGCGTGGATGCCGCGGCGCCGCGGCTCGACGGGATCCTGTCGCTCAAAGGCGTGATCGAGGTCATCGACGAGGACGAGCGCGAAGAGGATCGGCGCGCCGCCGAGGCGGCGGTCATCGCCGGTTTCCGGGCAACGGTCGCGGAGTTGGCCGCGATGCGTCGGCACGAAGGCGAGGCTTTGGGGCAAGTTTTGACCCAGCGCGTGCGGGAAATCGCCGTGCTCGCCAAACGCGCGGAGGCCGCGCCCGGACGCCGCCCCGAGGCGATCAAGGCACGCATCGTCGAGCAGGTGGCGATGCTGCTCGATGCGTCCGACCGCTTCGATCCCGATCGGCTGCATCAAGAGGCGATCCTGATCGCCAGCAAAGCCGATATCCGCGAGGAGCTCGACCGGCTCGCGTCCCACGTCGCGCAGATCGAGCGGCTGATCACCGATGGCGGCCCCATCGGCCGCCGACTCGACTTCCTCGCGCAGGAACTCAATCGCGAAGCGAACACGCTGTGCTCCAAGTCGAACGACGTGGAGTTGACCAACATCGGGCTGGAGCTCAAGAGCGTGGTCGAGCAGTTCCGCGAGCAGGTGCAGAATTTGGAATGAGCTGATGACGGCAAGCGGCGGTCACCAAGAGAGCGATGCCATCGCCCGCCGCGGGCTCATGCTGGTGCTGTCCTCGCCCTCGGGCGCGGGCAAGACTACGCTGTCGCGCAAGCTGGTCGCCGCCGATCCAGGCGTCGAGCTTTCGGTCTCGGTGACGACGCGCAAGCAAAGGCCGGGCGAGGTCGACGGCCGCGATTATCATTTCATCGACGCCGCTCGATTCGAGGCCATGATCAAGGGCGGCGAGCTGCTGGAGTGGGCGCACGTATTCGGCCATCGCTACGGCACGCCGCGCGCGCCGGTGGAGGCCGCGCTCGTGCGCGGGCACGACGTTTTGTTCGACATCGACTGGCAGGGGACGCAGCAGCTTCGCGAAAAGGCGGACCGCGATCTCGTCAGTATCTTCGTGCTGCCGCCATCAATGTCCGACCTCGAGCGGCGGCTGCGGCAGCGAGCGCAGGATTCCGATGAGGTGATCCACGCTCGCATGGCCACGGCGGCCGACGAAATGAGTCACTGGGCGGAGTACGACTACGTCGTGATTAATACCGACGTCGATCACGCCTTCGCGCAGGTGCAATCAATCCTGGCGGCCGAGCGCCTCAAGCGCGAGCGGCGGACCGGACTCTCCGAGTTCATCCGCCGGCTGCAGGCGCAGCTGTGACGCCGAATCATCGAATCGTCGGCCGCGGGCGAAGAAGCACTCGCGCGCGTCGTCCCATCGGCATCAATCAGCGCGCGGCAAAGGCCCGCGCGAGAGCGACGAAGCCTTCGACCGGGACGTCCTCGGCCCGGGCGGTCGGTTCGATCCGCGCTGCGTCGAGCAACGCCGACGGATCGGCGCCGAGCGATTTCAGGCTCTGGCGCAGCATCTTGCGGCGCTGGCCGAACGCGGCTTCAGTCACCCGCTCGAGCGCGTGGCGCTCGCAGACGAGCGGATTTTCGCGCGGCACCAGCTCCACGACGGACGACATCACTTTTGGTGGCGGCACGAAGGCGCTGGCGGCGACGTCGAAGCGGATGCGCGCTTGGCAACGCCAGCCAACGAGGACGGAAAGTCGTCCGTAGCTCTTGCAGCCGGGGGCGGCGACGACGCGTTCGGCGACCTCGCGCTGGAACATCAGCACGAGCCGGTCGTACCACGGCGGCCACGGCTCGAGCGTGAGCCAGCAGACCAACAGCGCAGTGGCAATGTTGTAGGGCAGGTTCGCAACGACGCGCGCGGGGGCGCTGCCGAGGAGCGGACGCGGATCGAAGTTAAGTGCATCACCGGCAACGATCCTAAGGCGTCCCGGATACCGCGCAGCGATCTCGTCGAGCGCCGCGATCGCGCGGTCGTCGCGTTCAACCGCGATCACCCGGCGCGCGCCTGCGGCAAGAAGCGCACGGGTGAGCCCGCCCGGCCCGGGACCGATCTCGACGGCGTCCACGCCCTCGAGCGGACCCGCCGCGCGCGCGATGCGAGCGGTGAGGTTGAGATCGAGAAGAAAATTCTGGCCGAGCGACTTCTTGGCTCTGAGACCGTGTCGGCGGATCACCTCGCGAAGCGGCGGAAGATCATCGACGGCGCTCATGCGCGAAGCGCGACTGGACGCGAGTGGGGTCGGGACGAAAGCCTCGCGGCAAGCTGAAGAGCAGCGATCAGGCTCGTGGGATCGGCGCGGCCGGTGCCGGCGATATCGAAGGCGGTGCCGTGATCGGGCGAGGTGCGCACGAACGGCAAGCCGAGCGTCACGTTGACCGCATGATCGAAAGCCAGCGTCTTGATCGGGATCAGCGCCTGGTCGTGATACATCGCGAGCGCCACGTCGTAGCTTGCGCGCGCGGCCTGATGGAACAGCGAGTCCGCGGGCAACGGGCCGCGCGCATCGATGCCCTCGGCCTTGAGACGTTCGACGGCGGGACGTACCAGGGTCAGATCCTCGTCTCCGAGCGCGCCATCTTCGCCCGCATGCGGATTGAGGCCGGCGATGGCAAGGCGCGGACGCGCGATGCCGAAGCGCTCATGCAGGTCGCGGGCGACGATGCGGCCGGTCTCGACCACGAGGTCTGCGGTGAGTTTGGCGACGACGTCCTTGAGCGGAAGGTGGATGGTGACCGGCACCACTGCGAGCTCGGGCGACCACAGCATCATCACCGGCCGGACAGCCGCGCCGGTCGATTCCTCGACCAGCTTACCGAGATATTCGGTGTGTCCGGGCTCGGGAAAGCCCGAGCGATAGAGGACGTTCTTGGCGACCGGATTGGTCACGATCGCGGCCGCCGCCCCGGCGCGGACATCGGCCACCGCGCGGCGAATGGCCGCAAGCGCCGCCGGCGCGCTCGATTGATCCGGATGGCCCGGTTCTGCGCTGACCGCCACGCCGATATCGACGACGGGTAGCGCGGTCTTGAAGGCCGTCCAGGCCGCCGCCGGCTCGACCACTGCGATGGTCAAGTCGGGCGCGATCCGCCGCGCGCGTTGCGCGACAAATGTCGGATCGGCCAGGAAATAGAAGGGCGTGAGGTTGAGCTCGGCGCGCCGGCGCCACGCCGCCAAGGTGATGTCGGGTCCGATCCCGGCCGGCTCGCCCAGCGTCAGCGCCAAAGGCCGTGCCATTACACGCTTAGCCTTACTTGTATTCCAACATCGCGCCGCGACGTAGCTCTTGCAAATATTGCTTGGATCGCTGCTCGTAGCGCTCGGCCATGATGGTGTCACGGGCCTGGCGCCTAACCAAGGTGTTGTCGGCCGCCGACTCTTTCTTGGCGCAGATCGCGAACATCTCGACTCCGAACTTGGTGACTTCGGGCGGCGTCAATCGGCCGACCTCGATGCCGTCGAGCACTTTGCGCAGTTCCGCCGGAATGTCAGCCGAGCTGCGAATGACCTGCTCGCGCACGGCGACATCCTTGAGGGCGCGGGCAAAGCTAATGCCGTCATCGCAACCCTGAAAACGGCTGCGCAGAGCTTCCGCCTCGCGCTTGCGCCCCTCGACCAATGTGTCGGGCGATCCGGCCGGGACGAAGAAGAGGATCGGGCGTAAGGTGTAGTCATAGCTGACGGTATCGTTGGATTTCGATTCCACCGCCGTGAGAATATCCTTGTCGCCGATCTGCAGGCTGGACTGGTATCGCCCGCGCACGAGTTGCGACCAGGTGATGTCGGCCTTGATGCGCGCCTTGAGCGTGGCGGTGTTGACGCCTGACTTGGCGAGCTGCTCGGTCAATTGCTCGGGCGTCATTCGCATGCGGCTCGCCATCGAGGCAAAGGCGGTATCGACTTCGGAACTGGGTATGTCCAGTCCGAGTTTCTTGGCCTCGCGCACCTTGAGCTTCTCGTTGATCAGCTCATCGAGGATCTCTTGACGTGCAGGAGCCTTGTGCGTCGATAACTGATTGAGCTTACTGCGCTGCTCGATGTCGAGTGCCGTGATCGGCTCGCCGTTGACGATGACCACCACCTGCTGGGCGCTGGCGGCGGTTGCCAGCATCGACGCGCCGAATACGAGCATTACGGCGGTCACCAGTTTGCGGCAGGTCGTGAACCTCTCGAACATCATGGCTTCGTCCGCTTCCTCGCCCATGAGAGCCGGCACCTTGCTTGTCGCTCGCGCGCCGTGATCCTTCTCCAGTTCAGCCGTTCACCTCAACGCGCGCGTGGCTAATGCGTGCTGCCGAATACCCCGGGGTTGATGGCGGGGGCGCCCTGGGTCTGGGTGCTCGTGGTTCCGCCAAGCGTGCGCAAGCTCAGCTGCATCATGTAGCTGTGGTTGACCGTCACACTGCCGCTATACGCATAGCTTGTAATGTAGTTCAGGGCCAAGATGAGGCAGTCGTCGATATATCCGAGGCCGACCTGGGTTTGAGTAAGCGACTTGGCGTGAATGTCATATCCCGCTCCCCCCAGCAACACCCAGTTCGGGTTGAGCTTGAACCGTGCGCTGCCGAGGATGCCCTCGCGGCGGTTCAGGAACCCGATCAGTGGCTGGGCGGCATAATTGCCGTACATCACGGAGGTGGTCCAGCGGCCGAAGCTGGCGACGGTTTCGAGCTCGGTGCGCTGAAGCGTGAAGTCGTCCTCGGCGAAACGGAACCGCGAGGTGAAGGTCAGTAAAGCGTTCGGCTGGTACGACGCGCGCGCCACGTAGTCCGACTGCCTGCTATCAAGACCGCTGTCGAGGCCGGTATTGGTCGTGCCGCCGAGCGTAAAGGAGTTCAGTCCGTAGATCTGGTAGGACTGGCCGAACAGAAGGTTGACGTTTCCGCCCTGATTGAACTGGGCGGTATATTGGATGCCCGCGTTCGCCCGGCCGCCCCCTTCCACGCGGTCCCAACCGGAAAACTTGTTCACCTTGAACAGATTTGAATCGTCGAAAATCAGGCTTTGCGCATCCTCATTGGGGAACGAGCCGACGAAGGTCTCGTTCGGCCGGAAGATAAGCTGGGCGATCGGCTCCACCGTCTGCGTGCCCCAGGACTGCACGTTGATGAGCGGATAGCGGTATTCGAGGCCGGCGACCGGCATGACGCGCCCGACATCGCTCTGGCCGACATTGATGAAATTGGAGACGCCCGACTGATTGGAGACGTCCATGTCGGCAAAATCCGCGCGGACGCCGAAGAAGGGGGTGAACATCTGGCCCCAGGAGTCGATGATGGTGCGCTTCCAATTCCACTCGGTGGACGCTCGGGTGTAGGTGCCGGGGACGCCGCGCAGCAGGCAGTTGTTCGAGTTGATGACCGCTGGATCGGCGGTCCGGGCGCAGAGCGCGCCGTTGAGCGCCGCCTGCGAAATCGCGTCGAAGTTGGCGGTCTCGCGGGAGATGCTGGTCAAATTGTTGTGGAAGCTGAGTTCGCCGCCGAATATCGGGCTGTTGAAGACATAATCATGATCGACCACCGGGTGCACGATCGGGAGCTGGCCCTGGTCGTCCAAGGGTGAGAGGCCATAGAAGTAGAGCGTGCGGGCATCAAAGTAACTGCGGTCGCCGCGACCCGCGAGGTAGAGCTGGGACAAGGCGAAATCCGGGACGTACTTGATCAAATTCGTTATTTGAACGTTTCGGATCAGACCGTAATCGTAGAGATAGTTCTTGTCCGTAAGCACCGTTCCGTCCCAGCCCCACACCCATTTGTCGGAAAGATTGAACTGGCCCGATGTTTCCAGGCTGCCGCGGAAGTCGAGATAACCGGGCGTGTTCAAGAACAGCTCTTTGTCGAGCTGGAAAATACCCGTGGCGCGAATGCTGTAGGCACCGTCAACCAGCCGTTGGCGCCACTCGCCTTGCAGCAAGGGGCCCTGCTTGGTCGTGATCATGGGCGCGAAAGTAAAGTCGTAATCGGGCGCGAGCACCCAATAGTAGGGGACCGTGACCCCGAACCCATAGATCGAGCTGGTGCTGTAGGTTGGCGTGAGCACACCGGTCTTCTTCTTCACCGTCGGATCGGGTGCCGACATGTAGGGCATGTAAGCCAATGGGACGCCGACAAATTCGAGCCGTGCGTCCTCGAAGTACAGCATCTTCTCGTCTTGATCGTGGATGATCCGCGCTGCCTTCACCTGCCATTTCGGCGGTTTCTTGGGATCCTCTATGCACGGCTCGCAGGCGGTATAGACGCCATTATGGAAGATGGTGAAATTGCCCGAACGCTCCGCGCGCGGCGCGGCGAAGCGAGTCTGCTCGGGCGCATCGAGTCTCAGGGAATCCACGAAGCCGTCGCGATAGTCGTCGCTGAGGTCCATGATTTCGCCGCGAGTGACCGTGCCGTCACCTTCGGTCAGCTGCACATTTCCTTCGGCATGCAGGCGCTTAGTTTTCTGGTCATAGATCACCCGGTCGGCCTCGAGCGTGGAACTGCCAAAATAAAGTTGCACGTTACCAACCGCGGAGACGCGCTCGTTGGTGTAGTCGTAATTGATCTCTTCGGCGCGAACGAGCATCTGCTCCTGCGAACGTTCGGGCCTGACGGGTGGCTTCGGCCGCGCCGGAAATGCCAGCTGTGCCAATGCCGGCGACACGCCGGCCGAGCCGGCGACGACCGTGGCGGCGGCCGCAAAAATCACCCCCGCCGCCCACCACGTGCGGCGGCGCGACAGGCGCGAATGGGTAGCAGGCCGCGCCATCACCCGTCCTCCTGGAAGAGGAGCGCAATCAGGCCCGTCACGCTGCCGACGGCGGGAGGCAATCCTGCCGCCGCCAGCGGGCCCATCAGTCCGGCTTTGCTCAAGTCTCCGGTGACCTTCGACAAGATGTAGAGCAGAAAGCCAGCGCCGATGCCGCCCAGCACGATCTTCTGCACGCCCCCGAAGCGGAAGAAACGCAAACTGACCGCCGCGGCCAGAAGCACCATCGCCACGAGATAGAAGGGCTGTGCCAACAGTTGATAATATTGCAGCCGATAACCAGCGGCGGCCAAGCCTGCGCTTTCGGCGTGATCGATATACGACGACAGTTGCCAGAACGGGACGGTCTCGGGCGTGGCGAAGCTTTCTCCAACCTGCACCGGCGTCAGGCTGGTCTGAAGGAGGAAAGTCTCGCGATCCGACGGCGCTGTTCCACTGGCGTAAAATCTGGCGTCTTCGAGCCGCCAGTATCCCGATTCGAGGGTCGCGCTCTTGGCTTCAATGCGGTCACGGAAGTGGCCGGCGGCGTCGAAGCGGAAAACGCTCACGCCGCCCAATTCGATTCCTTGTTGGCGGCTCGTTTTCGCGTTGATGACCGACTGGCCGTCCTCGCTGCGTTGGCGTAGCCAGAAACCGCGGCCGGTGGTGCGGAAGCCGCTGTCCCGGCCCGACAGATCGGCTTCAAGGCGCGTCGAATGCTCGCGCAAGTTCGCCGAGATCGGATTATAGACCGTCGTCAAGACGAGCCCGATCAAGGCGGCGATGACGAGGGCGGGTGCGATGAATTGCCAAGCTGAAATTCCCGCCGCCCGCGCGACCACGAGTTCCAAGCGACGCGACAAATTCAAATAGCAGAACATCGCGCCGACCAGGACTGCGAAAGGCATCACGCGCTCGGTGATGAAGGGCACGCGAAAGAGCGTGATCTGGGCGATGAGCAAAGCGGAGACGTCCTTGACATCCGCGGAGCGCCGCAACAATTCGAGAAAATCGATCATCGCGGTCAGCACCAACGTCCCCGCGAACACGGCAAGCACCGCCGAGAGGAAGCGCCACCCGAAGTATCGCGAGAGCGTCCCGGTGATCATGGCGCTTGTCCC
>JBKOXY010000199.1:0-3851 GCA_046725125.1 Pseudomonadota bacterium
GTTGTAGATCACCCAGCGCCGCTCGTAGCCGAGCGTCGGATCGATCTTGCCGCCCCTGGTGCGGTAATAGCGATTGCCGAACTCATCCTCGCCCACGAACTCGCCGTAGAGCGAGGTCCACAGCAGCGTGCCGAAGGTCGCCCCGTTCCACCAGGTGAAGAAGCGCAGAAAAAACGTTTTCATCGGCTCGTGACCCAAGACCGAGATGGGCGGCGCGTTCATGCCATCACCGCCGCACAAAGTCCACCCGGCAGCTCGGTTGCATGCGCTGTTGCTCCAGAAGATCGATGCCTCGTGCTGGACGCCGGCGGCGCGATGCGCGCGCATGGGCCGAGTTGCGCCGACAGCAATCGCCCGCCTATGCTTGGCCCCCCTGCCCCGCGCGGCCTTTTGCGCGACGACACGAAGCTTAAGCTTCGCAATCAAGATCCATGGGAGGTGAAAATGACGTCAATGCGCCTGTGGCACTTGGGCGGCACGCTCATCGCGGCCATCTGGCTTTCGCCCGCGGCGCTCGCCCAGGCTCCCGCACCGGCAGCGCCGACCACTGCCAATCCTTGGTTCCAAGGCGCGCCATTCCCGGACGCATCGGAGGAAGTGCTCGGCGCAACCGCCGGCGGCAAGCTCTACGTCTTCGCCGGCCTTGCGCCCGGCTGGAAGCCGAAGGCGATGGTCTATGAATACGACCCGGCCTCCAATCAATGGGCCAAGAAGCGGCCGATGCGGCTTGCCTCCCACCACGTCGCGTTCGCGACCTTGAACAACAAGATCTATGCGTTCGGCGGCTTTACTTACCCCGAGTCTGGTCCGCCCGGCTGGAACCCGGTCAACAGTGCCTGGGAATACGATCCCGCCGCCGATGAATGGAAAGAGCTCGCGCCCATGCCGACGAAGCGCGGCGCAGCCTCCGCCGGCGTCGCCAACGGCAAGATCTACGTCACCGGCGGCGCCAACTCGCTCCCCGGCGTGAACGAGAACGGCATCCATCCGGCGCGCCCGCACAACGTGGTGGCGACGGTCGAGGAATACGACCCCGCGGCGAACTCTTGGAAAACCGTGCGCCCGCTCCTCCTCGCGCGCAATCACCATGCGACCGTCGGCGTCGGCGACAAGATCTATGTGATCGGCGGCCGCGTCGGCGCGGCCTTCATCTCCAGCGCCAGCAACAACGTTGATCTGGTGGAGATGTATGATCCCGCCAGCGATCTGTGGACGCCGCGCGCGCGCATGCCCACGGCGCGCAGCGCCATCGGCGCTGCCGTCTACAACAACAACATTCTGGTCGCCGGCGGCGAAGGCCAGGACCAGCGCTTCCTCGCCGCCTTCAAGGCGGTGGAAGCCTATGACCCCGCGCTCAACCGCTGGCAGGTGCTGCCGTCCATGCCGCATCCGCGCCATGGGCTCGCGGTCGGCGCGGTCGGCAATCGCCTCTATACGGTCAGCGGCGATGGCCAGTCGGCCGGCAGCGGCATCGACCACTCCGCCGTCGCCTTTAACGAGATCCTGCAGGTCGACCTGGTTTTGAAGTGAGGCATTGTAGCGTGGGCAACGGCATTCGCCGTTGCCCACGCGTTCATCAAAACCGGCAAAACGGTTTCACCGCCCGCTCGAAATCCCGCGCGCGCTGCGGTGAGGGTTGAGGCAGGCCCTGCTCTCCATAGATGAGCAGGCGATGAAGGCGGCTTCCCCGGCCCGCCGAGCGCGGCGAATCAAAGCGACGGGCGTCGAGGCTTGCTCACCGCTGGAAGAATCGTGCCGCGAATGACCGAAAATCCGCGCGAAGACGCAGCGAGCCGGCGCATTCGGCGTGCGGCCATCGATCGATCGCCGCACCAGCGGACGCGGCTTGCGCGTCCCCCGGGCTGACCCCGACAGAGGGTTGCGCTGATAATTTCTCGCTTGACATCAATTCCGTGACAGCGGCGTGACCAGGCTGTGAATGGAACCCTTCCGAATCCGCCGCCGATATCCGATACTTGCTGCACCGCACCTGAGTCGCCCCCGAATTTCACAGCTCGGCACCACATTTAGCAGTTTGTTTACGGGGGCATACTAAGCCTTGACGAACGGAAGGTGCTGTCCTAGCTTGAAAAGGTTCGGCGCGAGTGGTTCGAAGTCCCGCCGGGCGCTCTCCTGAAAGGGTCTGCGTAACCGCTCCGCTTGCCGCCACGGCGCCGGAGAGAGGCTCTTCGTTTGCCTAAGGCGAGCGCGCCGGACCGCGCCGCAATAAACAAACCCGGGCCCGCCAGGACCACGGGGAAGGCGTTAAATAGAGACGAGAGTAACGAGCCAGTCCGAGCGCGGCCGGGAGGCCAGGGCCGCGTGAGGGGTCACGTGTCGGCGGTCCGCCGGGCCGCCGCGCCAACGACGAAGGGGCGAATGATGCGGATTACGCGGCGATACACCAAGGAAGGACAGTCCCCCTACGCGGACATCGCGTTCCGCCTGACCGAAAGCGAGATCCGCAATCCCGACGGCTCGGTGGTGTTCCGTGCCGAGGGCGTCGAGGTGCCGGCGTTCTGGTCGCAGGTCGCCGCCGACGTGCTGGCGCAAAAATACTTCCGCAAGGCGGGGGTGCCCGCGCGGCTGAAGAAGGTCGAGGAGGAGACCGTTCCGTCCTGGCTGTGGCGCTCGAGCGCCGACGAGGCGGCATTGGGGGCGCTGCCGGAGAAGGAGCGCAGCACCGGCGAACATTCCTCCAAACAGGTGTTCGAGCGGCTCGCCGGCACCTGGACCTATTGGGGTTGGAAGGGCGGCTATTTCGATTCGGAAGCGGACGCGCGCGCCTTCTTCGACGAGCTCGTCTTTATGCTCGCGATGCAGATGGCGGCGCCGAATTCGCCGCAATGGTTCAATACCGGACTCTATTGGGCCTACGGCATCGACGGGCCGAGCCAGGGCCATTTCTACGTCGACTTCCAGACCGGCAAGCTCGTCAAGTCGAAGTCGGCCTACGAGCATCCGCAGCCGCACGCCTGCTTCATCCAGTCGATCGCCGACGATCTGGTCAACGAAGGCGGGATCATGGATCTGTGGGTGCGCGAGGCGCGCCTGTTCAAATACGGCTCGGGAACCGGCTCGAATTTCTCGCGCCTGCGCGGCGAGGGCGAACGGCTCGCGGGCGGAGGAAAATCCTCCGGGCTGATGAGCTTCCTCAAGATCGGCGATCGCGCGGCCGGCGCCATCAAGTCGGGCGGCACCACGCGCCGTGCCGCCAAGATGGTGATCGTCGACACCGATCATCCCGACATCGAGCAATTCATCAACTGGAAGGTGATCGAGGAGCAGAAGGTGGCGAACCTCGTCACCGGCTCCAAGATCAACCAGAAGCATCTGCGCGCGATCCTCAAAGCGTGCGTGAACTGCGAAGGCTCGGGCGACGACTGCTTCGATCCGGACAAGAACCCGGTGCTGCGGCGGGAAATCAAGGCCGCGCGCAGGAATCACGTGCCCGACAATTTCATCAAGCGCGTGATCCAATTCGCCAAGCAGGGCTACACCGACATCGAGTTCCCGGTCTACGACACCGACTGGGATTCGGACGCCTATCTCACCGTCTCGGGGCAGAACTCCAACAACTCGGTGCGCGTCACCGACGAGTTCCTCAAGGCGGTCGAGGCCGACGGCGATTGGGATCTGTTCTGGCGCACCAAGCCGGGCAAGATCGCCAAGACGATCAAGGCGCGCGCGCTGTGGGAGAAGATCGGCTACGCCGCCTGGGCCTGCGCCGATCCCGGCCTGCAGTACCACACCACCGTGAACGACTGGCACACCTGCCCGGCCTCGGGGCCCATCCGCGCCAGCAATCCGTGCTCGGAATACATGTTCCTCGACGACACCGCGTGCAACCT
>JBKOXY010000515.1:0-2540 GCA_046725125.1 Pseudomonadota bacterium
CCCACTTGTCCATTTCCGACTTGAGAAATTGTCCGAGCTCCGCCGGCGTCGAGCCGATCACGAACAAGCCGAGCTGCTCGAGACGTCCCTTGATCGTGGGATCGGCCAGCGCGGCGGCCGTGTCCGCGTATATTTTTCGCACGATCGCCGCTGGCGTGTTAGCCGGCACAAAGAAGGCATACCATCCAGCGACGTCAAAACCCGTCAGCCCGGTCTCCGCCAGCGTCGGCAAGTCTGGCGCTGCCGGCGTGCGTTTGGCGGTCGTCACCGCAAGCGCACGCAACTGGCCCTGCTGCATCAGCGACAGCAGCGGCGCGATATTGTTGAAGAAGACGTCGACGCGTCCGGGGATGACGTCTTGGATTGCGGGCGCGGCGCCGCGATAGGGCACAGTCGTCATCTCGATGCCGGCCGCGCGCTTGAATAGCTCGCCCGCAAGGTGGGGCGACGTGCCGTGGCCAGGGCTTGCAAATCTGACCGTGCCTCTGTTCGCCTTGGCGTAGGCGATGAACTCCGTCACCGAATGGGACGGCGAGGAGTTCGGAACCACCATGGCGCTGGGGTATTGCACGACGAGCGTGACCGGCGCGAAGTCGGCGACCGGGTCGTAGCTGAGTTTCGGATAGAGGTACAAGTTGACGGCCTGAAAGTCTCCCGCGAGAAAAATGGTGTAACCGTCGGGGGCGGAGCGGGCGGCGGCCTCGGCTGCGATGTTGCCGCTGGCACCGCCCCTGTTCTCGATCACTACTTGCTGGCCCCACGTCTCCGAGAGCCGGGCAGAGACGATGCGGGCGATCGCGTCGGCTCCCCCGCCCGGCGGGAACGGCACGATCAGGCGCACGAACCGGTTGGGCCAATTCGGCACCGGCAAAGCCCGCTCGGACGAAGTCTGCGCGGAGATCGGGCCGGCGAGACTTGGGGCGAGTGCCGCCGCTGCGGTGAGCCCGATCGCGTGGCGGCGGGTGATCATTCGCTGACCTTGATGTTGGCCGCCTGGATGACGGGCGCCCACCTATCCATCTCGGCCTTAAGATGCGTCCCGAGTTGTTCGGGCGTAGAGCCCACCACCACTACGCCAAGCGCATCGAGCTTGGCTCTGATCTGCGGCTCGGCGAGCGCGGCGACGGTGTCCGCGTGCATCTTGCGGATGATCTCGGGCGGCGTCTTGGCCGGCACAAAGAAAGCGAACCATGACGACGTATCGTAACCGGGCACGCCAGCCTCGGCGATGGTGGGAACTTCCGGCGCCGCCGACACCCGCGCGGCCGTGGTCACGCCGAGCGCGCGCAACTGTCCGGATTGAACGAGCGGAAGAGCCGAGGCCATGACCGCGAACGTGCAGTCGACGCGCCCCGCGATCAGGTCGGTATAGGCCGGCGATGCCCCGCGGTAGGGCACGTGGGTCAGATCGACTTTGGCCAGATACTTGAACAGCTCGCCGCTCATATGCGGCGAGCTGCCGTGCCCCGGCGAGGCAAAGGTGACTTTGCCCGGATTCTTCTTGGCCAGCGCGAGGAGATCGCTGACGGAATGCACCGGCGAGGAATTCGGCACCACTAACATGTTGGGGAAGAGACAGATCAGCGTTACCGGAGCGAAATCGACAAGCGGGTCGTAATTGATCGAGGCAAAGAGGTAGCGATTGACCGCCAGTCCGGCCGCGGTGATGTAGATGGTGTAGCCGTCAGGGGCGGAGCGGGCGACGAATTCCGAGGCGATGTTGCCGCCGGCGCCCGGCTTGTTCTCGATCACCACCTGCTGGCCCCACACTTCGGAGAGCCGCGCGCCGAGGATGCGGCCGATCCCGTCGATGCCGCCGCCGGGCGTGAACGGCACGACGAGTTTCACGAAGCGGTTGGGCCAGCCTGGTAGCGAAGGAGCCTGCGCGGCCGTGGTGCGGCCGAGGGCGAGGACGGGCGCCGCCGCCGCCAGGGCGAGGAGCTGGCGCCGGTCGATCATGGGGGGTGTCGCGTGCGACCTCACTCGTCGACCTTGATTTTCGCTTCGCGGATGACCGGGCCCCATTTGTCCATTTCAGACTTGAGAAAGGCGGCAAGCTCCTGCGGCGTCGAGCCCACCAGCGTCGCGCCGAACTGCTCCAGCCGCTCCTTCACCAGCGGATGGCCGAGCGCTGCGACCACGTCCTCGTTGATCTTGTTAATGATGGCGGGCGGCGTCTTGGCGGGCACGAAAAAGGCAAACCAGGTCGAGACGTCGAAGCCCGGCACGCCGGCCTCCGCGATGGTCGGCAGATGCGGCGCCGCCGGCACGCGCTTTGCGGCGGTGACCGCCAATCCGCGCGCAACACCGTTCCTCACGTGTGGCAAGCTCGCCGTGATATTGTCGAAGATGAGGTCGAGGCGGCCGGCAAGGACGTCCTGCAACGCCGGCGCCGCGCCGCGATAGGGCACGTGCGTCATCTCGATGCCGGTCATGCGCTTGAACAGTTCGCCGGAGAGGTGCACCGAGGTGCCGATCCCGCCGGAGCCATAGCTGATCCTGCCGGGATTGGCCTTGGCATGGGCGACGAATTCGAGCAC
>JBKOXY010000511.1:0-4186 GCA_046725125.1 Pseudomonadota bacterium
AGTAGGTGGGCGCCATATGTCCGAGCCCACGAGCCCGGTCAGGGACAGCTCCCTTCAGGATCGATAAGGCCCCGGGGATATGGCTCCTGACGCGCCTCGCAGCCCCGCGCGACCAATGTAGTGCCTGCGCGCTTGCGACGCTACCCGCGAAACGGGTTGATCAGCCCATGGGGACGCCGCCATCGGTAACCGTCTGATTGAGCCGCCTGGTGATGCCCTCGATGCGCTCAGCCGCGGCATTGAGCGCGGCGACGACCGCCGCCTGCGTCGCCTGGGCACGGTCGGCCGACACCACGCTCGCGTCCTGCAGCGTGGCGAGCTCGGGCTCGAGCCGCTGCAACTTCTCCTTCACCTCCGACAGCTCGTCGGCGAGCGCCAGCGCGGCCATGACGGTGAGGCGGATATCGCCGATCTCGCCGAAGCGAGCCCGCAACGCCACGATGCGCGCGTCGAGATCCTCGGCCAGACGCGTGAGACGCGCCTCTTCGCCGTTCTCGCAGGCCATGCGGAACTGGCGGCCGTTGATGGTGACGCTGACCTGCGGCATGGCATGCCTCAGCGCTCGTTCGCAGCGAGCACGGAACGGATGCTGTCGATGGCGGCATCGAGCCTCTGAGCCACCTCGCGATTGGCGATTTCCAGCGTGCGGGTACGCGCCGCCGCCGCGTCGAGCTCGGAGGCGAGGCGCGAGCGGTCGGCGCCGAGCGCGTGCAGCTGGGCGTCGAGCGTCTGCTCGCCACGGTCGGCCTCGCGCCGACGCTCGACCGCGGCCGCAAGCGCATCGAGTGCAAGCGCAAGACGTTTGCTGGCCGCGTCGATGGCGCTGGGCTCGGTCATTCTCGGCAACCCCCCTTAGGCCGGCCGATACGGGCCGGGTTCGACAGCCGGGCGGCGTAAAAATCTTTTGCGTCGGCAAGCAGTTACAAAGAGAAGCCTACGATGCGTGTGGGCTTGTCGTCAACGTTGGACCGCAATTCATCGCTGCCCCTGTGAATGGCGAGCGCGCCACATGGCGGCATTCTTTGACTCCCCTCGCCCGCGTGCTAGAGCCTCGCCCGAGCAACCCCGCTTGGCCCAGCGATGACCAGCCCCAAGTCGCTCCTCGCTGCAGCGGCCGCCCCTGCGGCGCAAACCACGGCGATGCGCCGCGACGAACGCGCCCCTGCGACGCGCGCGCGCCATGACCGCATGGCGAACGCTATCCGCGCGCTCGCCATGGAGGCGGTCGAACAGGCGAAATCCGGCCATCCCGGCCTGCCCATGGGCGCGGCCGACGTCGCCACCGTGCTGTTCACGCGGTTTCTCAAATTCGATGCGGCCGATCCCGCCTGGCCCGACCGCGACCGCTTCGTGCTGTCGGCCGGTCACGGCTCGATGCTGATCTACGCGCTGCTTTATCTTCTCGGCTACGAGAAGATGACGATCGAGGAGATCAAGCGCTTCCGCCAATTGGGCTCGATCACGCCCGGCCACCCCGAGAGCTTCCTCACGCCGGGCGTGGAGACGACCACCGGCCCGCTCGGCCAGGGGCTGGGCAATGCGGTCGGCATGGCGATCGCCGAGCGCCACCTCGCCGCTACGTTCGGCCCCGAGCTCGTGGACCATCGCACTTACGTGCTTGCCTCCGACGGCGATCTGATGGAGGGCGTGAGCCAGGAGGCGATCGCGCTCGCCGGGCATCTCAAGCTCAACAAGCTGATCGTATTGTTCGACGACAACGCCATCTCGATCGACGGTCCGCTGTCGCTTTCGGATTCCGTCGATCAGGTCAAGCGCTTCGAGGCCGCCGGCTGGGCGGCGACGCGCATCGACGGGCACGATCCCGAGGCGATCGCGAAGGCGCTGGAGAAGGCGCAGGCCTGCGATCGGCCCTCGCTGATCGCCTGCCGCACCATCATCGGCTTCGGCGCGCCGAGCAAGGCAGGCACCGAGAAGTCCCACGGCGCGCCGCTCGGCGCCGATGAGATCCGCGGCGCGCGGGAACGACTCGGTTGGACGGAGAGCGCTTTCACCATTCCGGCGGAGGTGCGCGAGATGTGGCGCAGCGCAGCGCTTGCGGGCAAGGCCGCGCACCAGGCCTGGAACGAGCGTATCAAGGCCGCGCCGGCGGCCCGCCGCGCCGAATTCGAGCGCCGCATCCGCGGCGAGTTGCCAAGCGATAAGCTCTGCGCCGCCGTGCGTTCGGTGAAGGAGAAGCTTGCCGCAACGCCGAAAGAGATCGCGACGCGCGCCGCATCGGAGACTGCGCTTGAAGCGCTGACCGCAGCGGTGCCGGAGATGATCGGCGGCTCCGCCGACCTCACCGGCTCCAACAACACCAAGCCCAAGGGCATGACGGTGCTCTCCGCCGCCGACTATTCCGGCCGATTCATCCACTATGGCGTGCGCGAGCACGGCATGGCGTCGGCGATGAACGGCATGGCGTTGCACGGCGGCATCATTCCCTATTCCGGCACGTTCCTCGTGTTCTCCGACTATTGTCGCCCGGCGATCCGGCTTGCCGCGCTCGCGGGCGAACGCGTCATTTACGTCATGACCCACGATTCGATCGGGCTCGGCGAAGATGGCCCGACCCACCAGCCGGTCGAGCACCTTGCCGCCTTGCGCGCCATCCCGAACCTCCACGTCTTCCGTCCCTGCGACGCGGTCGAGACGGTCGAATGCTGGCAGCTCGCTCTCGAAAATGCGCAAGCGCCGAGCGTTCTCGCGCTCACCCGGCAAAACTTGCCGCAGTTGCGGCTTGCCCATGACGAGACGAACCGCTGCGCCGCCGGCGCCTACGAGCTCGTCCCTGCGGAGGGGGCCGCCGAGGTTTCGCTGTTCGCCACCGGCTCCGAGGTGTCCATCGCCGTCGAGGCGCATAAGCTGCTGCGCGAGCGCGGCGTTTCTGCGCGCGTGGTGTCGGTGCCCTGCTTCGAGCTCCTGCGCGCGCGTCCCGCCGCCGAACGGCGGGCGATCGTCGGCACGGCCAAGGTCAATGTCGCGGTCGAGGCTGCGGTGCGGCAAGGCTGGGACGAGATCATCGGCTCGGACGGCGCTTTCGTCGGGATGACGACGTTCGGCGCGAGCGCGCCCTACAAGGACCTCTACAAGCACTTCGGGATCACGCCGGAGAGGGTCGCCACGGCGGCGTTGAGCAAGCTTGGGAAGGCCTAACGGACCGTGCCGCGCGTCACTATTTAATGTGTCATGCTCCCGCGCGGTCTCTGCGCAAGCGGGGAACCGGCCATGAAGGGGAGCGAAGGAGCCGGGAATGTCAGTTCGTGTGGGCATCAACGGGTTCGGCCGCATCGGCCGCAACGTGCTGCGTGCCATCGCCGAAGCGGGGCGCACCGATATCGAGGTCGTCGGCATCAACGATCTCGCCCCGGTCGAGACCAACGCGCATCTCCTGCGCTTCGATTCCGTGCACGGCCGCTTTCCCGGCGAGGTGATGGTCAAGGGCGACGCGATCAGCATCGGCAACGGCCTGATCAAGGTGACTGCCATCAAGGAACCCGCGAAGCTGCCGTGGAAGGACCTCGGCATCGATGTTGCGCTCGAGTGCACGGGCATCTTCACCTCGAAGGACAAGGCCGCCGCGCACCTTGCCGCCGGCGCCAAGCGCGTCATCGTCTCGGCGCCCGCCGAGGGCGTCGATCTCACGGTGGTCTATGGCGTCAATCACGACAAGCTCACGCCGGAGCACAAAGTCGTCTCCACCGCCTCGTGCACCACCAACTGTCTGGCGCCGGTCGCGAAGGTGCTCAACGACGCCGTCGGCATCGACAAAGGCTTCATGACCACGGTGCATTCCTACACCAATGACCAACCCTCGCTCGACCAAGTGCACAAGGACCTCTACCGGGCGCGCGCCGCCGCGATCAACATGATCCCGACCTCCACCGGCGCGGCAAAAGCCGTTGGGCTCGTGCTGCCGGAACTCGCCGGCAAGCTCGACGGCGTCGCGATCCGCGTGCCGACACCGAATGTCTCGGTCATCGACTTCAAATTTGTCGCCAAGCGCGCGACCACGAAGGACGAGATCAACGGCGCCGTGAAGCGCGCCGCCGAGCAGCAGCTCAAAGGCATCCTCGGCTACACCGAGGCGCCCAACGTCTCCAGCGATTTCAACCACGATGCGCACTCGTCCGTGTTCGCCATGGACCAGACCAAGGTGATGGACGGCACGCTGGTGCGGGTGATG
>JBKOXY010000019.1:0-3071 GCA_046725125.1 Pseudomonadota bacterium
AATTTGAAAAACCGACTTCGCGATATCGAGACCGATCGTGCTAACCTCGCCCATGGACGGCTCCCCTCAAGTGGTGCGTTTCGACGCAACCACCCTATGGCACCTTGATGCCGCAGAGTGGGCGCCGTCCACAGCATCAAACTCGACCCATGCGGCCCAGGCTCATGGCTGTAAACGTCCGCAACTCGCCAAAAGCGGACATGCGCCACGGAATTTGAAGCAGGAGGGACACTGTCGTACAGTGCGACTGCAGCTCGTCAGCGCCAGTTCGTCATCGCTCGAGTCATCCGTATCTCCTGCCGCAGGACTATGAAGCAGAAAATTGTCACCGTCTTAATCGCGTTTATCGCGCACCTGCTGGTGTTTCAAACCGCGCAAGCCTACCCGGATCGTCCCATCAAACTTGTCGTGCCGTCGCCGGCAGGTGGACCTCCAGACCAGATTGCGCGGCTCATCTCCGACAGGATGGCCGCCGCTCTCGGGCAGCCGGTGATTGTGGAGAACCGAACAGGTGGAGCCGGCGGGATCATCGGCGCGAAATCGGTCGCAACGGCAGAGCCAGATGGTCACACGCTTTTCATGGGGAGCACGAGTTCTGTTCTCATCGCGCCTTTGATCTACAAGAATGCCGGTTACACCGCCGCAACATTCGCGCCCGTCGCTCGTGTTGCAGAGAGCAGCGAAATGCTCGCCCTTCATCCTTCTGTGCCGGCCAACACGGTGTCGGAATTGGTCAGACTGGCGAAGTCGCGACCGGGTGCGCTGAGCTATGGTTCAGCCGGTGTCGGGACGCTTCCACATCTCGAGGGCGAATTCCTGAAAACGGCTGCCCAGATCGATATGGTCCATGTTCCCTATCGCGGCGGTGGTCAGGCACTGACGGGCCTCTTGGGTGGCGAGGTTCAGGTCCTCTTTTCCACACTGGTCCAAATCCTTCCGCATGTTCGTGACGGCCGGCTGAAAGGCTTGGCTGTGACCGGCGAAACCCGCAGCCCACTGGCGCCGGATGTTCCAACCATGGTGGAGAGCGGGTTCGATCAGTTGATCACAACCTCGGTCAATGTGATTGTCGCGCCACCTGGGACGCCATTGGCGGTCAGGCGGCAAATCAACCAGGCAGCTGCCGCGGCGCTCGCCTCAACCGAGGTCCAGCAAGCCTTTGCGAGATTGGGCTACGAAGCGCGACCAGCCTCGCCCGAGGACGTTGCGTCCTATTTGGCAGAGGCGCAGCAACGCTGGTCGCGTCTGATCGAGATGGCTCGGATCTCGATTGATTGACGCTGCAATCGATCGAGCCTCAGGCCGCATAGGCCGTGGGAACAAAAGGCTCTTTGTCCCATCCGCCAATGGGATCGTAACCCCAGACCCAGTCGGAGTTGCCGTGGACGCTGCCTGTGCCGGAGGCTATCGACTCTTTCTGCGCCATGCTATCGCGCATGTGCTTGAAGCGGGCATTGGAGAAGGAGAGCCGCTGCACCCCATGCACGCGCGGGATGCGGATGCGGCGGAAATTGGTAAAGGCCTCGACCGGATCGCGGCAAGCCTCGAGCCAGCGCGAGAGGATGTAGGCGTCCTCGAAAGCCTGGCAAGCGCCTTGTCCGGCATTCGGCAGCATGGCATGCGCTGCGTCGCCGACGAGCTGTATGCGACCGCGGCCCCAATTCTGCGTGAGGGGCCGCGTGAAGAGGCCCCATTTTGAGCACTCGGTCACGAGGCTAAGGAGTTTCTCGAGGCGTGGCTCGGGGTTGGGGAAGCTCAGCCGCATCTCGTCGGGATCGCCGCTGGTCGACCAGCCTTCCTCGACCCATTTGTTTGTGTCCTCTTGGGTGACGATATTCACGAGCTTCTTGCCGCGGATATAATAGGCGAGGAGATGGCAACCCGGCCCGACCCATTGGATATGGCCCGTCGGCTCGAGCACCTCCTTCGGCACATCGCTGCCGTTCAGGAGCACACGCCATACCATCTGACCGGTATAGGTCGGGTTGTCGTCGCCATAGAGCGCCTGACGGATTACCGAGCGCACGCCATCGGCGCCGATCACGATCTCCGCCTCGACTTGAGCGCCATTGGCGAAAGCGAGGATGATACGGTCGCTTCGCTCCTCTATTCCTGTTAGGCGGTGTCCTAGATGAATGGCGCTATGATCGAGGCCGCTTGCGAACGCGTCCAAGAGATCGGCGCGGTGAAAGGTGTAATAGGGAGCGCCGTACCGCGCTGCAGCCTTGTGCCGATCGTTGAATTCTAGGAATTCACCGGTTTGCATGTTGCGCGTGTAGATTCCGGGCGATGAGCTTGCGACAGCGGCGACTTTGTCGCCAAGATCGATTGCTTTCAGTGCTTTAAAGGCTTGCGGGCTTACGTTGACGGCCGCGCCGATCTCGCCCAAGGCCGCAGCGGCCTCGAAAACCTCCGCCTCCATCCCGAAGGTCCTCAGCGCATGCGCGGCCGCAAGCCCGGCGAGCCCGCCGCCGACAATCGCTATCCTGCAGCTTGATGACATTAGTCCCTCCAGACACTCGCCGGGACCAATCCCAAGTACGGCCTTTCGAGCATGGTGCGGGCCTGGCCGGGGTAACAGTCAATGACCGCTTCGGGTCAGAAGCGGCATCCTGTCACGTAGACCATGTCCGCTTCACTCCTCAAAGCGGACATGCGCGAGTTGCCCTGAAATGTCCGTTTCTACGCGTGCGGTGCAAGGCCGTGGCGTTCAAACCGACACGCACACTTGAAATTGATCGGGCGATACCGGGCGTTACTCCCGCTCGTTCGGCTTGTCGGCGTCCCTTGCATCGCCACCTTGTGGAGAGTGGAAAGCCTAATGCGTCACCGCAGTGATCGCCCGAAACTCGCGAATAGGTCTCATTTGACCTTGAGATTCACCGCAGATGTTTTCCCGCGGTTCTCTTCGACCTCATACTCGATTTGCTGCCCCTCGTTGAGCGTGCTCAGTCCAGCACGTTCGACTGCCGAGATGTGAACAAAGACATCTCTGCCCCCGCCTTGCGGCTGAATAAATCCATAGCCTTTGGTCGGATTGAACCATTTAACGCTGCCTGTCGCCATTCTCG
>JBKOXY010000361.1:0-7556 GCA_046725125.1 Pseudomonadota bacterium
GCGCGTGTTGAACGCCCTCAACAAGCTCAAGAAGGACAATACCGGCTACGACCTCAAGGACCTGTTCATCGGCGCCGAAGGCACGCTCGGCGTCATCACCGCTGCGGTGCTGCGGCTCATACCGCGGCCGCGTTCCGTGGAGACCGCCTTCGTTGGCGTGCCCTCGCCGCAGGCCGCGCTCGACCTCTTCGGCCTTGCGAGCGAGCGCGCCACGGGCAACGTGACCAGCTTCGAATTGATGCTGCGGCTCGGCATCGAGCTAGTGCTTCGCCATGGCGCGGGCTGCCGCGATCCGCTGCCGCAACCACACCCGTGGTACGTGCTAATCGAGCTCTCGTCGCAGGCCCGCTCCGGCTTGCGCGCGGTGCTGGAGGAAATTTTGGCCGAGGGCCTCGAACGCGGCCTCGTCGAAGACGCCACCATCGCGGAGAGCCTCGATCAGACCAAGATGTTCTGGCGCATCCGCGAAATGTTCGGCGAAGTGCAACGCCACGAAGGCGGCTCGATCAAGCACGACGTCTCGGTGCCGGTAGCAGCGGTGCCCGCCTTCATCGAGGAGGCGAACGCGGCCGTTGCCAAGCTGATCCCCGCTGCCCGGCCGCTTCCATTTGGCCATCTCGGCGACGGCAACATTCACTACAACGTCGCCCAGCCCGTGGGCGCGGACAAGGCCGAATTCCTCAGCCACTGGAGCGGGGTCAATGCCGCGGTCTTCGGCGTCGTCGCCAAACACGACGGCTCGATCTCGGCCGAGCATGGCATCGGCGTGATGAAGCGCGATCTCCTCCCCAAGGTGAAGGATCCGGTCGCCTACGATCTCATGCGCACGCTCAAACGCACGCTCGACCCCAAGGGCATCCTCAATCCGGGCAAGGTGTTGTAGAGGGCGCCAGTCGCGCTCTTCCTCCGCGCGGCCGGCTCAAAACAGCGACTGCTGCCGCGCGTCCTTCTTGCGCGCGCGCCGCGCCGGCGCGCTCGCGCCCCTGTTCGCCGCAGGCGGCACCGGCTGCTGCTGCGCCGCGGCCGGTTCGATCAAATTCGGTCCGTCGTTCGCGGTGTGATTGACCGCGGGCGAAATCTCGTAAGCCTCGAGCAGGCCCTGCGGTGCCGGCGCGAACAGCGCGGCGGCGGCGGTTATGGCGTCGACCTTGCCGCAGTCGAGCCACAGATCGAAGGCATCCGGCGGCACGATCACCGGCGTGCGCTCATGCAAGCGGGCGAGCTCCCCCTTGGCCGCGGCGGTGATGATGATCGCCGTCTCCATCTCTTCGCCGTTCGGCCCGATCCAGGTTTCCCACAGCCCGGCGAACGCGATCGGTCCCCCCTGCCGCGGGCGCATGCAATAGGGGCGTTTGCGTCCACCTTCGTCCTTCCAGGCGTAGAAGCCGTCGGCTGGAACGAGGCAACGGCGGCGGCGCATGGCGTAGCGGAACGCTGCCCGGTCGTTGACCGATTCACCGCGCGCATTGATGAGCAAGGCGAACTTCCGCGGGTCCTTGACCCAGGGCGGGATCAGACCCCAGCGCACGAGCGCGAATTGCCGCTGCCCCTCCACAATGCGGACTATCGGCACCGGCTGCGTCGGCGCCACGTTGTAGCGCGGCGGGAAATTCGGCTGCTCCGGGTAGCCGAACAGGCGCCGGATCGCTTCCGGCGAGGAGATGACCATGTAGCGTCCGCACATCTGCGACCTGTCTCGCTTGTTCCGCTCCAATAACCATACCGCACAAGGCTGGCGGCAGACGACTTCGCCTAAGGTAAGGTCTTACGTCATGCTCTTGGAGAGTCCGCCGCCGTGTCGGACACACGATCCTATCCCGAGCGTCCCTACCTCGCCGTGAGCGCCGCCATCGTGCGCGATGGCAAGATACTTGTGGTGCGCCGCGCGCGTGCGCCAGCCCATGGCCTGTTCACCTTGCCCGGAGGCGTGGTCGAGGTCGGCGAGACGCTCACGCAAGCCGTGACGCGCGAGGTGCGCGAGGAGACGGGGCTGGCAATCGAGCCGGTTGCGCTCGCCGGCTTTCGCGAAGCCATCCTCCGCGATGCGCAAAGCCGGGTGGAACGGCATTTCATCATCCTGTGCTTTGCCGCCCGCTGGCGCGTGGGCGAGCCGGTCCTCAACGAGGAACTCGACGAGGCGCGCTGGCTCGACCCGGCCGAGCTCGCGAGCCTGCCGACGACCCCCGGCCTCGCCGAAATCGTGGCGGCGGCATTCGATCGCCTGCGAGCCGATCGATGAGCCTGTCCTCGGGCCGCGCGAAGCGAGGCATGCCTTTTTTCCGTCGCCTTGAGCCGCGACACTGGGCTCATCGCGGTCGGCCGCACCCAGGGTTCATGTCGGCGCAGATACTCCATTCCACGTTGCGACGCGTCTTGATAGTGGCTGCGACCGTGGCCCCGATCACCCTTGCCGCCGCCGGCGCGACCGCGCGCGCTGAAGCCGGGGTGGCGCCATTCGATGGCAGCCTCCAGCGCCTCGCCGAGATTCTCGGCGCGCTGCACTATCTGCGCAATATCTGCGGCGCCAATGAAGGCCAGAAGTGGCGCAACGAGATGCAGTCCCTCGTCGACGCCGAGGCCCCGAGCGGCGAGCGCCGCGCGCGTATGATCGCCAGCTTCAATCGCGGCTTCCGCGGCTACCAACAGAGCTATCGCACCTGCACGCCGGCGGCCGACCTGGTCATTCGCCGCTACCTCGAGGAAGGTTCGAAGATCGCCCGCGAGATGACGGCGCGCTACGCCAATTGACCGGCCCCCTGCGTCCAATGCGCCGCTGCACCCGCCACCGCGATGCGGCCCCGCAAGGCCGGGACTTGCGCCCGCGATCATGGCCGCGATCCGGCCGCCTCGCCCGGCTGCGGCTGGAGTATTAACCGTTACTCCAGTTGCGCCTAGGCGCGCGCGCCTCGCGTGCTAACGTGCCTCCACGCAACGGCAGCCCCCGAATCGGCATGGGCATGACAGCGCAAATGATCGAAGTTCCCGGACAGGCTCCGGACCATGAGCAGAAACGGGCTGCGCTCGGCTACCTCAACGCGGCCTGGACCGAAGCGCGCGCCGACGGCATCGACGGGGACTGCCTGGCGCAGGCTTGCCTGTTTGCCGCCTTTGCCGAATTCGTCTCGACCTACGGCGAGGAGGCGGCCGCGCGTTTCGCCGAGGGCCTTGCCGGGCGCATCCGCAACGGCGAATTCTCCCTCGCCCTGGCCAGGCAATAGGCGCTAAGCCGCGCGCTGGTTGCGGCTGGGCGCGGAACGCGCGCCGGCGAGGCGAATGCCATGTCGCCGCAGCTCGCCGCGCGGCTCGCGTTGCGGCCACTCGCCACCGATTCCGTGCTTCTGATAGACTGGCGGCGATCCTCGATCGGCCGCCGACCCATGCTGCTGCGCATTGGCCTGAGCCTCTTGTTGCTGGCGCTCGTCGCGAGCGCCAGCGTGGTTGCGCCGACCAACCTTCGCAGCGAGACGGCAACGCCTCCGGATGCGTCCGCGCCGGCGCCGGGCGAACCATCCCAGCGGAGCGCCGACAAGGGCAAGGGCCACCTCGCCCCGGCGTCCGCCGTTGCCGAAATCATCACCGATCTCTCCCGCTTGCCCGCGCCGGTCGCGCGCACCCGCGAACGCCTGCTCGCCGCCGCGCGCAGCGGCGATCTGCACCAGCTGGCGGCGCTGATGAACGATTCGACGCCGATTTTCTCGTTCACCGACGACAAGGATCCGGTCGCCTTCTGGAAGGCGAATTATCCCGACTCGGATGGCATCGAGGTGCTCTCGATCCTGACCATGATCCTGGAAGCCGGCTACGTGCGGGTCGATGAAGGCACGCCGCAAGAAATGTATGTCTGGCCCTATTTCGTGCGCATGTCGCTCTCCGCGCTGACGCCGCAACAGAAGGTCGAGCTATTTCGGATCGTTACCGGCGCCGACTACAAGGACATGATGAAGCTCGGGGTCTACGCTTTCTACCGTGTCGGGATCGGACCCGACGGCACCTGGCATTTCTTCGTCACCGGCGACTGAGCCCGCCCGCTCAATATGCTTGGGGTGGGCATTGCGCGCTCTCGGGTCTAGGACACGCACCTGTTGTGCGGGCGCAATGCCCACCCGCTTTGTCCACGTGGGCAAAATCGCTCGCGGCATCCGTGCGACTTGTTGTTCCTGAGCAGCGATTTTGCCCACCCTACGCACTGCCCTTGTGACCGCGCGGCGAGCGCCTTACGTTTAGGCGACATCTGGCAAGTCCGATCGAGTACCATGAAGGCCGCGCTGCTTCCCGACCGCGGCGTCGTCAAGGTCGCCGGCGACGACGCGCGCAAATTCCTCAACGGGCTCGTGACCAGCGACATCGCCAAGGTGACGCCGGCCGCGGCGGGCTTTGGCGCGCTGCTCACCCCGCAAGGTAAAATCATCGTCGATTTCATCCTGGCCGAAGCGCCGGGAGCCGACGGCGGCGGCTTCTTTTTCGATTGCCCGCGCGCGCTCGCCTCCACCCTCGTGCAGCGGCTCAACTTCTACAAGCTGCGGGCCAAGGTCATCGTCGAGGATTTGTCCGAGACGCTCGGCGTGCTCGCGATCTGGGACGGCGGCGCGGCGACCGAATACGGCTTGTGCTACCGCGACCCGCGCCTTCCGGCCTTGGGGTTGCGCTGCATGCTGCCGCCGCACCTTGCGGGCGAAGCCGCAGCCGACGTCGGCGCAGACCTCGTCGAGCCGTCGATCTACGAGGCCCATCGAATCGCGCTCGGCGTCCCGCGCGGCGGCCTCGACTTCATCTACGGCGATGCGTTCCCGCACGAGGCCGACATGGATCAGTTCGGCGGCGTCGACTTCGACAAGGGCTGCTTCGTCGGACAGGAGGTGGTCTCGCGCATCGAGCACCGCGGCAGCGCGCGCGCCAGGATCGTGCCCGTGAGCTTCGACAGCTTCGCTCCCGAGGCCGGCACTCCGGTGAGCGTCGGCGACAAGACCATCGGAACGCTCGGCTCGACGACGCAAGGCCGCGGCCTTGCCATGCTTCGTCTCGATCGCGCCGCCGATGCGCTGGCCGCGGGGCAGCCGTTCATCGCCGGCGGCATCGAGATCCGCCTGGTCAAACCGGCCTGGGCGCAATTCGCATGGCCCGGCGAGGCCAAGGCTGTGGAATGAGCCCTCCCCTCCTCCACCCCGACGGCCGCAAACGCTGTCCCTGGCCGAAGCAGGATCCACTCTACGTCGCCTATCACGACGAGGAGTGGGGCGTGCCGGAATACGACGACCGCGCGCTCTACGAGAAGCTCATTCTCGACGGCTTCCAGGCCGGGCTGTCCTGGATCACCATCCTGCGCAAGCGCGAGAATTTCCGGCGCGCCTTCGACGGCTTCGAGCCTGCGAAAATCGCGCGCTACACGCCGAAAAAGATCGAGAAGCTGATGCAGGATGCCGGCATCGTGCGCAACCGCATGAAGATCGAGGGCGCAGTCCTCTCCGCGCGCGCCTATCTCGAGGCGATTGAGAAGGGCCCCGGCTTCTCGCGGCTGCTGTGGGACTTCGTCGACGGCAAGCCGAAGGTCAATCGCTTCCGTTCGACATCCCAGGTGCCGGCGGAAACGCCGATTTCGCGCGCGATGTCGAAGGAGCTGGCGAGGCGCGGCTTCAAATTCGTCGGGCCGAGCATCGTCTATGCCTTCATGCAGGCCACCGGCATGGTCAACGACCACGTGGTGAGCTGCTACCGGCACGCGCCCTTGGCTGCGCTGGCAGGTCGTTGAGCGCGATGCCCGCAAAGCCGCGACCTGCCTTACCCTCCGAGGCCTTTCGCGCCTGGCAGCGCATGCTCTCAGGGCGCAGGCTCGACCTGCTCGACCCCTCGCCGCTCGACGTCGAGATCGCCGACATCGCCCATGGGCTCGCGCGGGTTGCCCGCTGGAACGGGCAAACCGAGGGCGCGCACATCTTCTCCGTCGCCCAGCATTCGCTCCTGGTCGAAACCATCGCGCGCCAGCGCACGCGCCTCGACCGCGCGAGCCGCCTCAGCGTTCTCCTGCACGACGCCCCGGAATACGTGATCGGCGACATGATCTCGCCGTTCAAAGCGGTGATCGGCGATGCCTACAAGGCGGTCGAGAGCCGGCTGCTCGCGGCCATCCATCTGCGCTTCGGCCTGCCCGCGGTGCTGCCGGGCGAGCTCGTCGCCGTGATCAAGGCGTCCGACCGCTGCGCCGCCTATCTCGAGGCGACGCGGCTCGCCGGCTTCTCCGCGAGCGAAGCGCGCCGCTTCTTCGGCTCCCCGCCCAAATTCTCCGCCGTCATCGAGCGCGACTACCTGGTGCCGTGGCCGGCGGAGGTGGCCGAGCGGCGCTATCTCGATCGCTTCGCCAAGCTCGCCGGACGGTGAGATGGATGGGGCACGAGAGTTCCGCGCGCCCCGGCGTAACGGAGAGGTCTTCGAAACGACGCCTTGATGTCAAAATTCGTCATCATATAAAGGGGGCGAACGACTGCTTCGGCGATGCCAATGATTCACGTCTGCTCGCTTGCGCGCCTGCATGAGACGGTCGACGCGACCGGTGCGCGTCACGTGGTCACGCTGCTCAAGCACACCGACCGGGTGGAGCGGCCCCGGAGCGTCTTGCCCGCCAACCACCTCATTCTGGGCATGGACGACATCACCGTGCCGATGGACGGCTACATCATTCCCTGCGACGAGCACGTCACCGCGCTGATCACGTTCGTGCGCGGCTGGGACCGCGCCAAGCCGCTGGTGCTGCATTGCTATGCCGGCATCAGCCGCTCGACCGCGGGCGCCTATGTCGCGGCCTGCGCGCTCAACCCGCGTCGCGACGAATGGGCGATTGCGCGCGAGCTTCGCCGCGCCTCGGCGACGGCGACGCCCAACGGCCGCCTGGTGGCGCTCGCCGACCGCATGCTCGGCCGCGACGGCCGCATGGTGGCGGCCATCGACGCGATCGGACGCGGCGAGATCGCCTATGAGGCCGACCCGTTCCGGCTCGAGCTGGAATAGCGCGTGCCGCCGCTGGCGGCCCTTGCAGTGGCCCCCAACGAGCAGTCCAGCCGCCGGCCCCTGTAAACAACAGGAGAAAAACAGCACACCGAGCACAACCTGGCGCCGGTGATTTCCCCGTAAGCTACGGGATGAAAACAGGAAACGGGCGCAGCCCGGCGCCGGTTGGAGCGGCCCGGCTTGCCGGCAATAACAGGGCGAAACAGGACCAAAACAGGGAAAGGATGCAACCTGGCCTTGCGGTTCGTGCGCGCCTTCGGCGTCTTCGCCGTCATCGCAGCTTTGTTCGTGCATGAGCTTAAGCATAGCGACTCTATACATCAACTTCATCTTGTAGTCAATAGATAAATACGCAATGTAGCCTAAACCGAAACCATCATCTGCCGGCGCCGCGGCCCCAATCGGCGGCATTGTTTCCGCGCGGTCCCCGCGCGCTTGGAGCCACCGGACCTTTCTGACATCCTCGCTTCGCAGATCACAAAACTTAAGAGGAGGCGATCATGGGCAGATCAAGCCGCACCCTCCAGTCCGCGGTAGCGCTGATCGTGATGCTGGGC
>JBKOXY010000457.1:0-7611 GCA_046725125.1 Pseudomonadota bacterium
CGCGCCAAGCCCGGCGTGCCGGAATACGAGCTGCGCGCGGCGGCCGGCGCCGCCATCCTCGACGGCGGCGGCGACATCGACTTTCTCATCATCGGATCAACGCCGATGGCCGACCCGGCGATGGTGTTCGGAAATCCACGCCCCTCGCACCGCAAGCTCAAAAAGGGCGACATCATCAATATGGAGCTCGCCGCCGGCTACAACGGCCTCTCCGCACAGATCGGCTCGCCGATCACGCTGGGACCGCCCACCGAGATGGTGCGCAAGTTCTGGGACGAGATCACGCTGCCCGGCTACCGCAAGATCATCGCCGAGATCAAACCCGGCAACACCACCGACAATATGCGGCTCGCCAGCCGCTTCTTTCGCGAGCAGGGCGTGCAGTCGCGCCCGACGCAGGTGCACGGCATCGATATCGTCACCGACAAGCCGCACGTTTTCGCCGAGCGCACCGAGGCCGACGAGGTCGACAAGGTGCTCAAGGCAGGCATGGTCATCATGGCCGAGCCCAACCCGATCACGCCGGACGGAATGTTCGGCATCTTTCTCGGGCATACCTTCATCGTGACCGAAGCCGGCCACGAATGCGTCGACAATTTCCCGCTCGGGATTGCGGTCGCCGAGTGTTGAGAGCGCACGTGCTGACCGAATCCGAAGCGCAAGCCATCCGCCGCGTTCCCGCCGCCACCTTGCGGGCGTTTCTCATCGATGCCCTGCGCGCCTGCGGGCTCAACGACGCCGACGCCGCCACCGTCGCGAGCGCGATGCTGGAAGCCGATCTCACCGGCTCGGATGCGCACGGCGTCTTTCGCCTCGCGGGCTATGTGCGGGCGCTCAAGCGCGGCGCGATGAACCCGCGCGCGAGTATCCGCGTGCTGGAGCGCGGACCGGCGACTGCGCTGATCGACGGCGACCAGGGCATGGGCCATGTGGTGATGACCTACGCCACCAAGCTCGCCGTCGAACTCGCGCGCGCGTCCGGCGTCGGCTGGGTGGGCGCACGCCGCTCCAATCACGCCGGCGCCGGCGCGATCTATGCCGCCATCCCGCTCCGACACGGTATGGTCGGAATCTACGGCGCGGCCTCGAGCGTAAACCACATGGCGCCGTGGGGCGGCACCGAGCCCTTGCTCGGCACCAATCCGATCGCGGTGGCGATCCCGAGCGGGGAGGAGGCGCCGGTGATTTTGGATATCGCCACCTCGCTCGCGTCGAACGGCGCCATCAGAAGCTACGAGCTTGACGGCAAGCCGATGCCGCAGGGCTGGGTGCAGGATCGCAAGGATGGCTCGCCCATCACGGATCCGCGCCGCATCAACGAGGGCACCTATCTCCCCATGGGTGGCTACAAGGGCAGCGGGCTCTCGATCATCATCGGGCTGTTGGCGGGACCGCTCAACGGCGCGGCGTTCGCCCGCGACATCCGGGATTTCGCCGCGCCGGCCGGCGGCGAGGGCAATGTCGGGCAATTCGTGATCGCGCTCGACGTCGCGCGCTTCGTGCCGCCCGAGGTGTTCAAGGCCGAAGTCGACCGCCACATCCGCGACCTTGCCACGTCACGGCGGCTGCCGGGCAGCGACGAAATTCGCGTACCGGGGATGGGACGGGCGGCGCGCCGGACGGAGCGGGAAAAGAACGGGGTGCCGCTTCCTGCGACCCTCCTGGCGCAGGTCGACGAGGTCGCGAAATCGCTCAACATCACACCGCTCAGTGCGCGCGCATGAGTGTGTCCGAAACTCCATCGCCGTCATCGGGATCGCCGTTCTGGCGGTTCTCGCTGCGCTTTTACCGCCAGCCCGAGGTCGCCGATGCCTGCATCACGCTGCAAGAGAAGGCGGGCGTCGACGTCAATCTCCTGTTGTTTCTACTGTGGCACGCCACGCAAAAGCGGGCGCTGTCGGCGGCGGAGGTCGCGGAGCTCGAACGGCGGATCGCTGCCTGGCGTAATATGACGGTCATACCATTGCGCACCATGCGGCGGGCGCTGAAGTCGCCGCCCACGCTCGTCGCCGGCGCGAGCTCCGAACTCTTTCGCACCAAGATCAAAGCGGTCGAGCTCGAGGCCGAGCGCCTGCAGCAGGAGGCGATGCACGAACTCGCCTGCCCGTCGCTGCTGGGAGTAGAAGCGTCATCGCGCGAAGACGCGGCGCGTGCCAACGTCGCGGCCTATGCGGCCATGTGCGGCGCCGCGTTTCCCCAGCCCGCAATCGAAACCCTGCTCGCGGCGCTTGCCGGCCGCGGGCGCAAACCGGAGGAATGAGCCATGGATAAGGACACCTATGACCGCGGCCTCACCATGCGCCGCAAGGTGCTCGGCGAAGACTATGTCGATCGCGCGCTCAAGAGCGCCGATGACTTCAACCGCGATTTCCAACGCATCGTCACCCAGTATTGTTGGGGTGAAGCCTGGGGCGACGACACGCTGAGCCCGCGCGAGCGCTCCATCCTCAATCTCGGCATGATCGCCTCGCTCGGAAAAATGGAGGAATTCCAGACCCACGTTCGCGGCGCGCTCCGCAACGGGCTCACGCCCAATGAGATCCGAGCGGTGCTGACCCAGATCGCGGTCTACTGCGGGGTTCCGGTCGGCGTGGACTGCTTCCGCATAGCCAAAGCGGTATTGAACGAGGGCAAGAAGACATGACGGAGCTGCCGGCCCCGTTGGAGCTCGCCTAAGTCGTTGAATCGCGACAAGTTCCATCAGTCGGGACTTATCAAGAAGTTGGTTATCTTTTTCCGCCTATGGTCTTGAATGTGCCTTGTTCCTGGTTGATTCCGTCTGTCGATCCACGTCTGCGTGAGGGGGAGGGGGAATGGTTTTCCGCACAGCTGGTGCCGTCGCGACGCTACTGATAGGCCTCGGAGCGTCGGGAGGGGAGGCTTTGGCGCAGTACTACCCGCCTGCGCAGGCGTATCCGGCGCCCCAGGCGTACCCTCCTCCGCAGGGCTATCGGCCTCCGGTCGCCGACGCCGATGATAACCAACTCTACGATCTGCAAGGCCGCCCGCTTCCGCCGGCTGCCGTGGGGCCGCAGGCCACCGAGCCAGCTGCCCCCGCCCCGCGATATGGACATGGAGGCCCCGCTTATCCCGACGAGGCGGCGGCGCCGGCGCCTCCCGGCGTCTACCGCGACCCGCCGCAGCAGGGCTACCGCGAATTACCGCCGCAAGGATCGCACGGTTACGAGCCGGCTGGGGCGGGTACGCGTCCCTATTATGGATCGCCCAATCCCAATTCTCCGTCGGCGGCGACCGGCCCGTACGAGCCGGACGCCACACGGCCGCCCCTGCCGATCAGCCCGGGCCAGATCGGCGCTGGGCAAGGCGAGCCGAACGCGGCCGGGACGGTGCCGGCTGATCCGCGCACCATGGCGGCGTTCCCGCCCGAGGTGCGGCCCGAGACCGGCCCGAAAAAGCAACTGCCTCCTCAGTTCCGTCGCACCCTGGTCGATTACTACACCAAGGAGCCGGCCGGGACGATCATCATCGATACACCGAACACCTATCTCTATCTCGTGCTCGGTCAGGGCAAGGCGCTGCGCTACGGCATCGGCGTCGGCCGCGAGGGCTTCACCTGGTCCGGCGCGGAACGGGTCACGAGGGTGGCGGAATGGCCCGATTGGACTCCGCCGGAGGAGATGATCGTGCGCCAGCCCTATCTGCCGCGCTTCATGGCCGGCGGCGAGACCAACCCGCTCGGTGCGCGCGCGCTCTACCTCGGCAAGACGATCTACCGCATCCACGGCACCAATCAGCCCTCGACCATCGGGACCTTCGTGTCCTCGGGCTGCATTCGCCTCACCAACGACGACGTGACTGACCTCTACACCCGCGTGAAGGTTGGCACGCGCGTGGTGGTGCTGCCGGGCAAGCCGCCGGCGACTGCCGCGGCGACGCCGCTTGCTCCGCCCGCCCCGCCGCCAGCAGGTGCGTCGGCGCCGCCAGCAGCAGGTGCGCCGGCGCCGCTCGGTGTCGGCTCGGTGACGTCCGCCCCGCTCGGTCCGCCGCCATCGGCGATGGCGCGCTAACCAACACCGACGATTACGTTAGGGTGACACGATCACGCGTACCGGCTTGCCGTCGAGGAAAGCGCGGATGTCGTCGACCACGCCGCCGAAATAGGCGCGGTAGTTCTGCATCGCCACGTATCCGAGATGCGGCGTGAGCACGACGTTGTCCATCTTGCGCAGCGGATGATCGACGGGCAGCGGCTCGACGTCGAACACGTCGAGCCCCGCGCCGGCGATCTTGTTCTCCCGTAGCGCGGCGAGCAGCGCCGCTTCCTCGATAATCGGACCGCGCGAGGTATTGATGATGTAGGCCGATGGCTTCATCAGCCCGAGCTCCTTCGCGCCGATGAGGCCGCGCGTGCGCTGGGACAAGATCACATGAATGGTGACGAAATCGGCTTGGCGGAAAAGCTCCTCCTTGCTCACGTAGTCGACGCCGACCTCCTTGCACTTCTCCGCCGTCAAATTCTGGCTCCAGGCGATGACCTTCATCCCGAACGCCTGGGCGATCTTGGCGGTGCGGGTGCCGAGCTTGCCGAGGCCGAGGATGCCGAGGGTCAAACCCTCCAGATCCATCCCGATCGTGGTCTGCCAAGGCACGCCGGCCTTCATCCGCGCGTTCTCGTAGCCGATGTGACGGGTCAGTTCGAGCATCAGCCCAATGGCAATGCCCGCGGTCGGATTGCCCAGCGACGGGGTGCCGCAGACCACGACGCCGCGCTCGTTGGCGGCGGCGACGTCGATCGACGCGTTGCGCAAGCCGGTGGTGATGAGGAGCTTGAGCTCGGGCAGCTTCTCGATCACGCCACGTGGGAAGGCGGTGCGCTCGCGCATCGCGCAGACGATCTCGAAGCCTTGCAGCGCCTTGATGACCTTGTCCTGGCCGTCGATGTGCGCGTTGAAAACCTTGATGTCGAGCTCGCCCGCAACCTTCGACCAGTCGGCTGCGTTGAGGGCGACATTCTGATAGTCATCGAGGATCGCGCAGCGGTAGCGAGGCATGGCGAACATCCGTGTTGGCCTGTGGACGCGGTAGGGGAGAAGAGGGCGGACAGCTCCCTATAGCACACGCGAAAGCGCGCCACGCCGCAATGCTGTCGTTGCCGAGGCATAGCTCGTCAGTAAGAGGCAAAGCGCTTATGAGCCGGCAATCCACCGCTGTCGCGGAAAAGACGGATGCGCCCGGCCTCGGATCCTGCCCGAGGTCGGGCGCTTTAGCTCAAGCCCGACTTGTGTGAGCGGGCCGCGCATGGCGCGCGGCGGATGATGCGGTTCCCGTCCTCGCTGAATTCCACCCTCGTCAGGGCCATCAGCGCTTGACGCGCACGCGCACAAGGGCCGGCATCGCGTGATAGGCGGCGGGCGCCCGGTCGTGCTTGGCATGCCACTTAGGACCGGGTCCGCGCATGTAATAGAGCTCGGGCCGGTACGGATCGAACAGGCTTCTGGCCAGAGCGTGCACGAACTCCGCGAGATCGGCCGACACGCCCGGTGCCATGCGGTGGGCAGCACCGCTTCGAGTTGTCTTTCCCATGACCCCCTCCGGTCGACTTGCGTCGTAACCGGTTCCCCGTTTCGCTCCGCCTTGATCGCACGGAGCACCCTTTTGCCGGCGATTGTCTCGCTAAATTTGTTAAAAACCAGTACGAATTCGCCTGTGATTTCAGTTTTGTGGGAGAGCGTTGCAGAAAAGCTACGGTTAGGGTTAAGGATCGATGCAATTAGGTCACAGTTCGCGCGCAATGGGTCGCAATCGCAGCACGTGGCTCGGATCGGGGGGTGCGGATCGTAAGGCGCGGGGCCCCTTAGGCGCAGCGAATCATGGCCGGCATGGCAACCGCCTTCGGTGCGCGAACCGGATGATGCTTGGCATGCCACTTTGGTCCGGGGCCGCGCATGTAGTGCAGCTCCGGCCGATAGGGGTCGAACAAAGCTTTGGCCAGAGCCCGGAAGAGGTCGGTGATGTCGGCGGCGAGCCCAGGAGCCTGGCGGCGAGCAGCGAGCATCCGAACCGTGGTCCTTGCCGTGATCATGACGTTGTCCGTTCGGCTCGTTGCCTTTGTCGGCTGCTCCATTCACTCGTTGGTCACCGCGCGGAGCGTCTGGGTTCAATGAGCGATCGGCCGGTTGCGTTAAACCTTGGTAAGATTTCGCGCTCATGCATGGCGCAATCGGTCGTCTTTCTTGCATCAGAGATACGTTGATCGCGGCGGGGCGGATGTGACGTCGGTCACGTCCCTCTCGCTTTTGTGATCGAGGATTAAGAGGATGCGCAGCGGCCTTGCCCTCGACCGCGCGGCTCGCTACACCAGCGCCGACTTCCCGACATCCGGCGCCGAGGGGCGCCCAACAATGCGAGCGGGGCGCGCCGATGGCCCGTCAGTTCATCTATCACATGCAAGGCCTCTCCAAGACCTATCCGGGCAACCGGAAGATCTTGGAGGACATCAACCTGTCCTTTTACCCGGACGCCAAGATCGGCGTGCTCGGCGTGAACGGCTCCGGCAAGTCCACGCTGCTGCGGATCATGGCCGGCATTGACACGGAGTTCACCGGCGAGGCCTGGGCGGCCGAGGGCGCGCGTGTGGGCTACCTCGAGCAGGAGCCGCAGCTCGCCGCGGACAAGACCGTGCGCGAGAACGTGATGGAGGGCGTTGCTCCGCAGAAAGCGATCCTCGACCGCTACAACGAGCTCGCCGCGAACTACTCGGACGAGACCGCGGACGAAATGACCAAGCTGCAGGACGAGATCGAGGCCAAGGGCCTGTGGGATCTCGATTCCAAAATCGACCAGGCGATGGACGCGCTGCGCTGCCCGCCCGACGACGCGGACGTGAGCAAGCTGTCCGGCGGCGAGCGGCGGCGGGTGGCGCTCTGCCGGCTGTTGCTCGAGCAGCCGGACCTGCTGCTGCTCGACGAGCCCACCAACCATCTCGACGCCGAGTCCGTCAGCTGGCTCGAGGGCCATCTGCGCAATTATCCCGGCGCGATCCTGATCGTCACCCACGACCGCTATTTCCTCGACAACGTGACCGGCTGGATCCTCGAACTCGATCGCGGCCGCGGCATCCCCTACCAGGGCAATTACTCGGCTTGGCTCGCGCAGAAGCAGCAGCGGCTCGAGCAGGAGGGCCGCGAGGAAGCCGCGCGCCAGCGCACGCTCGCCCGCGAGCAGGAATGGATCGCGGCCTCCCCGCGCGCGCGGCAGGCGAAGTCCAAGGCGCGCTATCAGCGCTACGAGGACTTGGTGAAACAGGCCGCGGAGAAGACCGCCCAGAGCGCGCAGATCATCATTCCGGTGGCGGAGCGGCTCGGGCAGAACGTCGTCGACTTCGAGGGCCTCAAGAAAGGCTATGGCGACAACCTCTTGATCGACGATCTCACCTTCAGGCTTCCGCCCGGCGGCATCGTCGGGGTGATCGGCCCGAACGGCGCCGGCAAAACGACGTTGTTCCGCATGATCATCGGGCAGGAAAAACCGGACAAGGGCACGATCAAGATCGGCGAGACGGTCCATCTCGGCTATGTCGACCAATCCCGCGATGCGCTCGACGGCAAGACTGTCTCTTATACACATCTGACGCTGCCGACGATGTACTGA
>JBKOXY010000013.1:0-7598 GCA_046725125.1 Pseudomonadota bacterium
CCGCCGACATTCTCATGAGCGCGGAAAAGGAGCGCAAACAGGCGGTCCAGCTGACCAAGACCTGGCCGGATATCACCATCGAGGACGCCTATGCCATCTCCACCGAAGTGGCCAAGCGTAAGATCGCGCGTGGCGCCAAGCTGATCGGCCACAAGGTCGGCCTCACCTCCAAGGCCATGCAGCGCTCCTCGCAGATCGACGAGCCGGATTACGGGCACCTCCTCGACTACATGATGATCGCGGACGGCGCCAAGATTCCGCACGAGAATTATTGCCGGCCGCGGGTCGAGATCGAGCTCGCCTTCATCATGGGCAAGCCGCTGAAGGGGCCGGGCGTGGGCCTCGCCGAGGTGTTGCGCGCGACCGAATATGTCGTTCCCGCGATCGAGATCGTCGATGCGCGCCTGCAGGATCCGCGCAAGATTTTCGACACGGTCGCCGACAATGGGGCGGCGGCCGGCATCGTCGTCGGCGGTCGGCCGATCGGACCGCTCGACGTCGACCTGCGCTGGGTCGGCGGCATCATGTACAAGAATTCCGAGATCGAGGAGACCGGGGTAGCCGCCGGCGTGCTCGGTCATCCCGCGCTCGGCGTGGCGTGGCTCGCCAACAAGCTCGGAAGCCACGGGGTTGCGCTCGAGCCGGGCCATCTCGTGCTGGCGGGCTCGTTCACGCGCGTGGTGTTCGCGCACAAGGGCGACACCCTCCACGCCGACTTCGGCGCGCTCGGCGGCATCGCGGTGCAGTTCGTATGACCGCAGAAAGATCGATGCTGCGGGCAACGCCAAGCTTCTTGGTCGCGCTGGTTTTGCTGGCGGGCGGGATGCCGGCGGCCCGCGCGGCGGATTATCCGACGCGGCCGGTGACCCTCGTCGTCGCCTTCACGCCGGGCGGGGCGAGCGACGTGCTCGCCCGCATCCTCGGGCGCAAGCTCGAGCAAATCCTCGGCCAGCCGTTCGTGATCGACAATCGGCCGGGCGCCGGCGGCAACGTCGCAGCCGAGGCCGTCGCCCACGCGGCGCCCGACGGCTACACGCTGTTCAACGGCAACAACGCCATCCTTGCCACCAACGCGGCGCTCTACAAGAAGATCAATTTCGACCCGGAAGCGGATTTTGCCCCGATCGGCCTGATCGGATCGCAGGCCAATATCCTGGTGGTGAACCCGGCTCTGCCGGCAAAATCCATGGGCGAGCTGATCGCGCTCGCCAAGGCCAATCCGGGCAAGCTCAATTTTGCCTCCTCCGGCCACGGCCTGGCCGCGCATCTCGCCGGCGAGCTGTTCAAGGCCGAGGCCAAGATCGACATCGTCCATGTGCCCTACAAAGGGGCCGCGCCCGCGTTGCAGGACGTGATCGCCGGCCACGTGCAGATGATGTTTGCGACTGCCTCGTCCGTGGTGCCCCATATCCGGGACGGGAAAGTGCGACCGCTTGCGGTCGCGACCCTCAAGCGCACCGCGGTCTTGCCCGATATCCCGACCATCGACGAGCTCGGGATCAAGAATTTCGATGCGACCACCTGGCACGGCCTGGTGGCGCCGGCGCACACGCCGAAAGACGTGATCGCGACGCTCAATCGCGCGCTCGCGGCCGCGCTCGATGACCCGACCGTCAAGACGTCGCTCGGCGATCTTGGCGTCGACATCATCGGCGGGACGCCGGAGGAGTTCGCGGCTTATATCAAGTCCGAAATTCCCAAATGGACCGCGATCATCAAGGCCTCGGGCGCGAAGCTGGATTGAGGCGTTGAGCGGAGGCTTTGAACGCAATGAACACAGTGGAAAGCGAGATGCTCGCCCGCAACGTCCGTCGCCTGGGGCATCTCGATCTCCCCGGGGCGGGGCAGGTCACGGTCCGCGGCTCCCATGCTTATGTCGGGCACATTCCCAATCCGCATCATCTCGGCACGTCGATCATCGATATCGGCGATCCGCGCCGGCCGCGCGTCATCGCCACCGTCACGCTCGACGATCACGACTCGCACAGCCACAAGGTGCGCGTCGCGGGCGACATCATGATCGTCAACCACGAGCGCAACATGAGCAAGATCGGCCGCCGCGCCGAGCAGCTGCCGGCCGCGCGGCGCGCGCTGACCGAGGCGCTCAAGCGCGAGCCCACGCGCGACGAAATCGCCGCACAGATGAGCGTGACCGAGAACGACTTGGCGATGCTCGAAGCGTTCGAGCAGCGCGGCTATGACAACGGCGGCTTCAAGATCTACGACGTGTCCGAGCCCGCGCGGCCGAAACTGATTTGCTATCACAAGACCGGCGGCATCGGCGTGCATCGCTTCGACATGGACGAGCGCTACACCTACATCTCGACCGAGATGAAGGGATACGTCGGCAACATCCTCGTCATCTACGATCTGCGCGACCCGCAACGGCCGCAGGAAGTCTCACGCTGGTGGATGCCGGGGCAGCATGTCGAGGGCGGCGAGGCGCCGACCTGGTCCGGTCGCCGGCATCGCCTCCACCATGCGCTGCGCTTCGGCGACGAGATGTGGGCGAGTTGCTGGCATGCGGGCTTTTGGGTCGTCGACGTGTCCGATCTGGCGCGGCCGAAAGCTGCCGGCGCGTACAATTACCATCCGCTGTTTCCGGAGCCGACGCACACCGTGATGCCGGTGCCCGGCCGCATCGGTGGCCGCCGCATCGCGGTTGCGATCGACGAGGAGGACCAAGCCCTGAGCGCGAGCGAGGAGGAGGCGCGGCGCGGGCGCGCGCATGCGTGCCTGTTGACCTTCGATGTCAGCGACCTCGGCGCCATCAAGCCGCTCGGGCAGTTCCAGGTGAGCGACCTCGATTCGCCCTTCAGCCGCACGAGCGGCGCCCGCTTCGGCGCCCACCAGTTCTGCGAGCGCATGGCGGGCACCGTCGTCTATGCCGTCTGGTTCGGCGGCGGCTTGCGCATCATCGACGTCGCCGATCCGCTGAGCCCGCGCGAGATCGGCCATTTCATCCCGCCGCCCGCGGCGGGCAGGTCCGCGCCGCAGAGCAACGACGTCGCGCTCGACGAGCGCGGTCTGATCTACATGGTCGACCGCCACGTCGGTTTCGATATTTTGGAGCATGAAGGGTCGCGATAGAGATCGTACTGCGAGCATAAGTTGACGCAGACGCTGGAAGTCTTTCGTGCCCAAGTTCAGGGGATGCTGTCCTCATAAAGGTGCTGACTCGGACACGCGCTGGACTTGGTTCGCACGCGGACGTACGATGCTGCGCACAAGCACTGCGTGTGCGCGCGGTGATCAGCGGAGGAGGTCCATGCGCAAATCGATCGTCTTGACCACAGCCGCATTGTTCGTGGCGGCCGCGGCTGCATGTCCGAGCCCTGCCGTTGCGAAGTCCAAAAAAAACCAGCCCACAGTGAGCGAGATCTCGGTGACCAAAACAACTGACAAGGCGTCACCAACCATGCGCTCTACCACTGCTCCTCGTGATGTTGCCACGGGACAGGCGAGTGGAAAAAGAATGCACGGCCGCTGAGCATCGGCCCGGATTTCACGCACCGGGACGCGCTCTAGCGAAGGCGCCACGCCCATCACTGCGTTGATTGATAGAACGTCTTGGCGTCGGCGCTGAACGCTTTGCGCGATTCGGCGTCGATGTAGAACATATGTCCGCCGCGATAGAGCAGGAGCTGCGTCCGCGAGGGATCGCCGATCGGCGGCAGATGGTCGAGCACGTAGCGGCTCGCGGCGTAGGGCGTCACCATGTCGCTGTAGCCGTGCGCGATGAGCAGGCGGAACGACGGAATGAGTGAGAGCAATTCCCGCAAATCGTCGCTGGCGCTTGCCGAGCCGCGTCCCGAGCCTTCCCAATCCCATTTGCCCGCGATGTCGGACGCCAACAGGATGTAGGTCATCTCGGTCTTGAAGCCGAGCTCGTCGCGCGCATAGTTGGCAAAGGCGGCGCCATAGGCGCGGGTGAGACCGTCGAGCACCGGGTCGGGGCCGCGCGCCGTCTCCTGTTCCGGGAACGGATCGGGGACCGCGAAGGTCGCGTCGTAGCGGCTGACGATCTTGCCCTCGGCCGAGCGCAGATGCTTGATGTAGGCGTCGCGGATGAAGCCGCGCGAGCGAGTGACGACGTCCTCGGGAAGGCCGGTGATCTCTGCGACGCGCGCATAAAAAGTGCGCGCGGCATCGCCCTGCGGCCGCGGGCCGGCCAGCGTCGTGAGATAGTCGGTGAGCGCGAAGCGCTCGGCCTGCGCCTGCGCCTCTTTGCTGAAGGCGCCCTTGCGTTCGAGCTCGGCCGCCGCCAGCGACGGCAATTGCAGGGCGCCGCTCAGCGCGGAGCGGTTGCTGCCGAAGGTCAAGCCGCCCTCGATGATCGGCGACACCATGACGATGCCGGACACCATGATGCCCTGCTCGCGTTGCAGCACCTGCGCGACCTTGGCGGCGCGAAAGCCGCCATAGCTTTCGCCGAGGACGTATTTGGGCGAATTGCCGCGGCCGTTCTTGGTGAGATAGAGCGCGATGACCTTGGCGACGGCCTGGGCGTCGGAGCGCACCCCATAGAACGCCTTGCCGCCGTCGGCCTTGGCCGGCCTACTCCAACCGGCTCCGACCGGATCGATCATGACCAAATCGGTAAAGGCGAGCCAGGTCGCGGGATTGTCCCGCAAGCGGGCGGACGTGGCGTCGTTACCGACAAACTCCAGGATCCGCGGGCCGACCAAGCCCAAATTCAAATACGCCGACGCCGCGCCCGGTCCGCCGTTGAAGGCGAAGGTGACGGGCCGGTTCGCCGCCGCGGCGTTTTTGGCGACATAGGCGGTGTAATAGATCGCGGCCGAGCGCTCGCCCGACTGATCGAACAGCGAGAGCGTTCCGGCGGTCGCAGTATAGACGACCGTGCCGCCGGGAATGGCGACGGCGTGCTCGCTTACCGAGTCCGCCGGCAACAGCCGCAGCACGCTTTCGCGTGCATCGGCCTGTCGTTGCTCCCCTTGCCGCTGGTCGCTCGCGCGCTGCTCGCTCGGCTGCGCCGGTGGACGGGACTCCTGCGCGCTCGCGACCGTGGCCGCGCCGGCGACAAGCAGCGCCAACAGCGCGCGGGTGAGCTTGGTCATATTGGGGATGGTTGTTGCGGGCGTGGTCATCGAGGCGTCCCTTGAGTGTATCGATCCTGCGGGCGCCCCCCGGCTCGGCCGGACCATAGCGGATATCGTCCCGCCTGCTCAAATCTTCTCCTCGGTGGACATCAGGCGGGATATCGGGGAATGTCGGGCCTTCCCGGCGCTCCACCGGACCAAGAGAAATGCAGCAGAAGACAAAACACCTCGCAGGTGCCGAAAAAATGCCGTTTCCGAGGGCCTCGCGCGCGCTCGAACGATTCACGGTCCTCGACCTGACCCGAGTCCGCGCCGGGCCAACCTGCGTGCGCCAACTCGCCGATTGGGGCGCCAACGTCATCAAGATCGAGTTACCGCCCGAGCCCGGCGGCGGCGACCCGCTCGGCGGCCCGCGCGAAGGGTCGGACTTTCAGAATCTGCACCGCAACAAGCGCAGCATGACGCTCAATCTCAAGGCACCCGAAGCCTTGGCCACGTTCAAGCGCATGGTGAAAAAGGCCGACGTGGTGGTCGAAAATTTTCGCCCGGACGTGAAGCGGCGGCTCGGCATCGACTATGCGCAGCTCCGCAAGATCAATCCGAAGCTCGTCTACGCCAGCATTTCCGGCTTCGGGCAGACCGGTCCCTACGCCGACCGGCCAGGCTTCGACCAGATCGCGCAAGGCATGGGCGGGCTGATGTCGATCACCGGCCTGCCGGGGCAAGGGCCGGTGCGCGTCGGCATCCCGATCGCCGATCTCAGCGCGGGCCTGTTTTGCGCGCTCGGCATTCTGGTCGCGCTGCTCGAGCGCGAGAAGTCGAAGAAGGGCCAGTACATCGCGACCTCCTTGCTGCAAGCACAGATCTTCATGCTCGACTTCCAAGGCGCGCGCTGGCTGATCAGCGGCGAGGTGCCGAAGCAGGCCGGTAACAATCACCCGACCAGCATCCCGACCGGCGTGTTCAAGACCGCCGACGGGCATATCAACATCGCCTCGACCGGTTCGAAAATATGGGCGCGATTCTGCAACGCCGCTCAGGCGAGCGATCTGATGCAACGGCCCGAGTACCAGACCGCCGCGGAGCGCTCGAAGCACCGCGACGCGCTCAATGCCGACATGGAGAAATATACCGTCAAGCGCACGAGCGCCGAGTGGATCGAGCTGCTCAACAAGGCGGGCGTTCCCTGCGGGCCGATCTATGCCATCGACCAAGTTTACGCCGACCCGCAGGTCGTGCATCTCGGCATGGCGCAGTCGGTAAAGACCAAGGATAGGTCGACCCTGCGCATGGCCGGCCAGCCCATGTCGCTCTCGCGCACGCCGAGCCGGCTCGCGGCGCCGCCGCCCGCGCTCGGCGAGCATACCGACGCGGTGCTCAAGGAGTTCGGATTCAGCGCGAAGGAAATTGCCGCATTGCGCAAGGCGAATGCGGTTTGACGCGCGAAGCGCGGAGGACAAGCGATGGACGACGTGACCAAGACCGACAAGATGCTCGCGCGCAAGGACGGGCGCGTCGGCTACGTGATCTTCAACAATCCCGAGCGTCATAACGCCGTATCGCTCGATATGTGGGCGGCGACGAGCCGCATCCTCGAGGGCTTCGCCAAGGACGACGAGGTGCGCGTGGTGGTGCTCACGGGCGCAGGCGGCAAGGCCTTCGTCTCCGGCGCCGACATCTCGAAGTTCGAAAGCGAGCGCGCCACCCTCGAGGCGACCAAGCATTACAATGCAACGGTCGAGAAGGCCTATGCGGGCATACAGGAATTTCCCAAGCCCACCATCGCCATGATCCGCGGCTATTGCATCGGCGGCGGCGTTGGGCTGGCGGTGTGCTGCGACCTGCGCATCTGCTCCGACAATTCGCGCTTCGCGGTGCCGGCGGCGAAGCTCGGCCTCGGCTATTCCTACGCCGGGCTGCGCCGGCTCGTCGACGTCGTCGGGGGCGCCTTCGCCCGCGAGATCTTCTTCACCGCGCGCCAGTTCGACACCGAGGAGGCGCGCCTGATGGGCCTCGTCAATCGCGTCGTGCCCGACGCCGAGCTCGAGGCGTATGTGAAAAATTACGCCGAGACGATCGCCGTCAACGCGCCGCTCACGGTGAAGGCGGTCAAATACATCGTCGGCGAAGTCTTGAAGGACGAATCCAAGCGCAACGTGGCGCGCTGCGCCGAGATGGTGGAGCAATGCTTCACCAGCAACGACTTCATCGAAGGCCGCCGGGCCTTCATGGAGAAGCGCAAACCGGCGTTCACCGGCACCTGAGCGACAACCTCCACCGACCACGTGTAAGGAGCGTTGAGCGCTCCCAGGGTGAGGACGCAGGAGCGTCTCAATGGCGGCAAGCTGTCGCGGATACCAATCGATGGTTTGGTGTTTGAATGGTCGAAGACGACGGCGGGACAGCCCGCCGGGCGTCGAGGAGGACGGGCGTGGCGTCGGTTGAACTGCGAGGCCTGACCAAGCGCTATGGAGAGGTTGCGGTCGTCGACGACGTGTCGCTCACCATCGAGCATGGCCGGCTGGTCTGCCTGCT
>JBKOXY010000086.1:0-13452 GCA_046725125.1 Pseudomonadota bacterium
CCCTACGGTGATGACGCCGGGCCAGCAGGTGGGAGTACAAATCAGCAAACGTCGGATGTGAGCGTCGACCTTAAACGCCGGCGAATCATAGTCAGAACCAGGTAGACAAAGGACAATTTTGGTCCCTATTGCGCCGGGGGGGCTTATCCCGCCGCCACGAGCAGCGTGGCGTGATCAATGTCTTTGCAGCAAGTGGTCCCGGTCATCGTGCGTCGTTGCCAAGCTTGATTGCAATGGGGGCGCCAAACGGGCGTGGGCAAGCCCGGTTCTGTGATCTCGCCGCATGCCGCTGAGCAAGCTAGGCACCGTACGCAAGAACCCTATTGCAACCGAGGATTGTTAGCGGCAATATGAAATTCTAGAACCGCGAACAAGGCGGCGTGCGTTCGACCGGGGGAGCACAGCGTCCACGAGGTCATTGATGTAAGCGCCGAATCGAGAGGAGGGGAAACGTGGCTATTCCGCTTCGCGAGCGGTTGCTCGGACGTTTCGCCAGGCTGACCAATCGATTCCGCGTCTGGTACCAGCTTCCCTTCCTGCTCGCGATGCCGACGTTGGTCGGTCATCGCGTCAATATGCGCGAGCACAACCTTTCAGACACCGAACGCGATCCGTCGCTGCTCAAGCCGCAAGGCGGCCTCGATCCCCGCGATCAGCGCGCCGCCGACGGCAGTTACAATGATCTCGGTTGCCCTTGGATGGGCATGGCCGGCGCCCGCTTCGGCCGCAATGTGCCGATCGGCGACACATTTGGCGAACAGCCGCCCGATCTCTACGAGCCCAATCCACGGCAGGTGAGCCGTGATCTGCTCGCGCGCCGCAGCTTCGTGCCGGTGTCGCATCTGAGCGTTTTCGTCCCGGCGTGGCTGCAATTCATGGTGCACGACTGGCTGAGCCACGGCGGCGGCGATACCACGACGCCGCCCCACCGCCTGCCGCTGCCGCCCGGCGACGACTGGCCCCCTCCCGACATGACCATCTTGCATACCCTGCCGAATGACCGGCACTCCCCCGCCGACCAGGGTCAGCCTGCGACCTATCGCAACACCGAGACGCATTGGTGGGACGCCTCGCAGATCTACGGGTCCGACCTCGAGATCCAACGTGCCGTGCGTACCGATCCGGCGACCGGCCAGTTGCGCGCCGACGGAAAGCTTCATCTCGATGCGCGCGGCCATCTTCCGATCGATCCGAAGGGCGACGTCCCGAACCTCGAGCTTGCCGGAGTGAACGGCAATTGGTGGGTCGGCCTGTCGGTGTTGCACACCCTGTTCGCGCGCGAGCACAATGCGATCGTCGATCGGCTGCGCATCGACTATCCCGCGGCCGATGGCGAATGGTTGTTCCAGAAGGCGCGGCTCGTCAACGCCGCCCTCATAGCAAAGATCCACACGGTCGAATGGACGCCGGCACTGCTGAATTCGCCGGAAGGGCGCTTTGCCATGCGCGGCAACTTTTGGGGCGTGCTCGGCGAGCAATATGCCCGCGCCTATGGCCGCGTCGGCGACGGAGAAATTCTCTCCGGCATCCCGGGATCCTCCACCGACCATCATACCGCGCCGTATGCAATGACGGAGGAGTTCACCGCGGTCTACCGCATGCATTCGCTGTTGCCCGACGAGTTCTCATTCCGCAGTCACCGCGACGGCCGCGAGATCGCCAAACACGACTTTACGGCGGTCACCGGCGCGGGAGTTCGCGAGCTTTACACCAAGGTGCCGTACGAGGACGTGCTCTATTCGCTCGCCACCAGTCATCCCGGCGCGTTGGCGCTGCACAACTACCCCCAAGGGCTGCGCAGGCTGCACAAGAAGGGTGACGTCTTCGTCGATGTCGCGTCGATCGATGTCCTGCGCGATCGCGAGCGCGGCGTGCCGCGCTACTGTGAATTTCGCCGTCATCTCGGCATGCGCGTGCCGAAGAGCTTCGCAGAGCTCACCTCCAACCCCGATTGGCAGCGTGATCTTGCCGCCGTTTACAAGTCAGTCGAGCAGGTCGATCTCCTGGTCGGCATGCATTGCGAGTCGCTACCACCCGGCTTCGGGTTTTCCGATACCGCTTTCCGCATCTTCATCCTGATGGCTTCGCGGCGGCTCAAGAGCGACCGCTTCTTCACCATCGATTTCAGGCCGGAGGTCTATACCCCGGCGGGGTTCGCATGGGTGCAGGACAACAGTCTACGGACGGTGCTGGAGCGGCATGTGCCGCAACTGCGGCCGCATTTTGCCAATATCCGCAACGTGTATTTCCCGTGGGACAAGTGAAGGGAGCGGGCGATGGGGCGATCGTTGCGCATCCCCGGTCTGGTCGATCTCATTCAGGCCGATGTGAGATCGGACATCCGCGGCCTCGCCGATGATACCCGGCTCGACCGGAGCTTCGACTCGCGCGGACCGCTGATCAATCGCATTCTGGTGCGGCGCATCCGCAGCGTGTTGCGGATCGACGGCGTGCCGTTGCCATCGGTGGCGCCACGCGGTGATGCGCAGCGCTTGCGTGCTCAGGACGTCTTGCGGCGCCGGCTCGATCCGGCGGGAGGAACGCCGCTCTGGGACGAGGAAACCATCGCCGGCCTGGTCGGCGCCGTCCGCGGCGAGCCCGGCGCTCCGGCGCTCGGACCGGCCACGCAGCAGGCGGTCGGACGATTGTTCGCCACCGATTACAAGGCGAGCCCAGAGAGTTGGGCTGCCGCCGGCGTGCTCGACGCCGCCGTGCATACCCGTAACCCGCTCCGAGCGATCCTCCTCCATCTCAGCGGCCGCCTGCAGCGATCGCGTCGACTGCTCGCCGATCTCGTCCATGGCGATCTCGCCGGGGTTCATGCCACCGGTATCGCCGTGCACAATCTCGTGCGCGGCTTCGAACGCATGCGCGAGCTGTGGAGCGAACCGCGATGGCGCTCCCCCTCCTCGGTCGATGCCGTCGTCGAACAATGCCTGTTTGCGCCGCCGAGCGTGCTGCGCCAAGCCGCCGGGCCGGGCGCCACCGTCTGCGGCGCGGTGCGCGCGGGCACTCTCGTCGTTCTCGAACTCGAAGCCGCGCGCGAGCGCACCCCCGGCCGGGACGTCGAATTCATGGTGGGACATTGGGCGCAGTGTCCAGCCGCCGCCTTCGTCCCGGCCCTGCTGCGCGCGGTGTGGCAACGGGCGATTGCTGCGCCAGCGACCGAGGTCGTGTCATGACCGAAGACGTCATCTTCACCCCGCTCAAATTTCGCAATCTCACGGTCAAGAACCGCATCTTCCGGTCGAACATCTCGGGCAGGTTCGACAACGAGGACGGCTCGCTCACCCAGACCCGCATCAATTGGGAATGCAAATTCGCCGCCGGCGGCGTCGGCGCGATCATTTCGTCCTACGTGCCGGTGCTGATGGAGGGACGCATCATCGCCGACTACGCCACGGTTCACCGCGACGATTTCATTCCGCTGTGGGAGCGGCTCGGCGCGGCGGTGCACAGGTTCGACTGCAAGTACATCATGCAGCTCAGCCATTCCGGCCGACAGATGGACATCCCGGGCGTGCACAATTCCCATCGTCCGGCATTGAGCTCGACGAGCCGCAAAGAATCGCTGCATGGCTTTCTCTGCCGCGCCGCCGGCAAGGCCGAGATCGATCATCTCGCCGAAGCCTTCGCCGCCGGCGCCTGGCGTGCGCGCGAAGCCGGCCTCGACGGTGTGGAGCTGCACGCGGCCAATGGCTACCTATTCACCCAGTTTCTCTCCTCCGGCATCAACGATCGCACGGACGAATATGGCGGGCCGTTGCAGAACCGCGCGCGCTTTCTGCTGGAAGTGATTCGCGCGATCCGCGCACGCGTGGGCCGCGGATTCCACTTGCAGGTCAAGCTCAGCGCGGTCGACCGCAACAACGTCATTCCATGGGAAAAGAAGGGCAATGTGCTCGCCGATACCATCGAGGTCGCTAAATGGTGCGAGAGCGAGGGCGCCGACGCCATTCACGTCTCGACCGGCTCGCTGTTTCCCCATCCGCTCAATCCGCCTGGCGATTTCTCCTTCGAGACCATCGCTACCACCTACGACGCGATGATCTCGTCGGGCGTGGATGCCTTTCGCAACTTCCTTCTGTTCCGTTACCGCCTGCTGCGGCCGATCTTCCGCTGGATATGGTTCCGCATGAAGAAAGGACTGCCGATCGAAGGCGTCAGCCTGGAAGAGGCGCGCGCCATCAAGGCCAACGTGACCGTGCCGGTGCTCAATACCGGCGGCTACCAGACCGCCTCGTTCATCCGCAGCGGCATCACCTCGGGCGCGTTCGACGGCGTCGCCATCGCCCGCTCGCTGGTCGCCAACAACGACCTCGTGCGGCAATGGGCCATGGGCCGCGACCTGCCGGAGCGGCCGTGCACCTACTGCAACAAATGCCTGCTCAACGCGCCGAAGAATCCGATGGGTTGCTATGAGCTCGCCCGCTTCCCGAGCCGCGAAGCCATGATCGACGAGTTGATGACGATTTACGCGACCCGTCCGACGCTCAACCTGCCGCCGGTTGTTCCGGCGCAGGCCGCCTAGGGAGGTCGTTCGCCGTGACCGCCGAACCTCCCGTCACCTATGTGGAAACGGAGTTGCGCCGGCGGCGACGTCTGCTGCTGCCGGTGGCGATCGTGCTCGCCCTGTTGGCCCTGATCGGCCTCGTCGCCGTCGTGCTCGGCCTCGTCGCGGCCATGCGCCTCACGGTCAATCGCACGGAGGTCTTTCCCGACATCGTCGCCCATTTCGAGCACGGGTCGATCGGCGCCGACCAGAGCAGCGGCATCCCCTTCTGGGTCTGGCAGGCGTTGCCGCGATTGTTTCCCGCGGAGTTCGATGGCCGCCTCGACTACCGGGCCTTTGGCTTTCTCTACAACACGGATGCGCATGGGCGGCAGGAGGACCTGCCCATCGGCATTTCGAAGCGCGACTTCCGAGGCGTCGATCTCGTCTGGTTCAACTGCGCCGTCTGCCATACCGGGACTTACCGCACCTCCGAAGGCGCCGCGCGCGTCATGGTCCCGGGCATGCCGTCGAACAACCTCAACCTTTACGGATTCATCCGGTTCATTCTCGATGCCGGCGTCGACGAGCGCTTGAAGCCGGATCGACTGATCCCGGCGATGCAGGCAGCTGGCGCGAATCTCGGTGTCATCGACCGGCAGGTTTGGAGATTCGTTGTCATCCCGCGGATGCGCGAAGGCTTCATCGAGCGACGCTCGCGCCTTCAGCCATTCCTCGCCGACCAGCAGCCGTGGGGGCCGGGGCGGGTCGATACCTTCAATCCCTACAAGCTCGTGCAGATGGACATGTTGCTCAGCGCCATCGCTCCCGACGAGCGCCACGGTGCCAGCGATTTTCCCTCGATCTTCAATCAGAGGCCGCGCGAAGGCATGCAACTGCACTGGGACGGCAACAATTCTTCGCTCGACGAGCGCAATCTCTCCGCCGCGCTCGGGGCCGGTGTGACGCCGAAGACGGTCGACCATGCCGCCATCAAGCGGGTCAAGGCGTGGCTCTTCGATCTGCACCCCCCGCGCAGCCCGCATCAGGTCGACCCTGCCGCGGCCGAGCGCGGACGCGTGCTCTACATGAACGCCTGCGCGGTCTGTCATGGTTATCAAGGTCCCGATCGCTACGTGTTCGAGGGCGCCAAGCTCGGCACGGTCGAGCCGAACAGCCAGCTCGGCACCGATCCGGGGCGGCTCGATTCCTATACCGAGGCATTCCGCCAGCGCCAATTGGCCGAGCTGTTCGCGGGTACGCCCTTCCAGTTCAAGCACTTCGTCAAGACCAACGGTTACGCCAATATGCCGCTCGACGCGCTATGGCTGCGCGGCCCCTACCTGCACAACGGCTCGGTGCCGACGTTGCGCGACCTGCTCGCGCCCCCGGCGGAACGGCCACCCGCCTTCGTGCGCGGCATCGACATCATCGACGGCAAGAACGGCGGTTTCCTATCGCCGAGTTGCACGCCGGGTCGCCGTCCCGCGCAGGGCTTCTGTTACGACACCCGCCTTCCCGGTAACGGCAACGGCGGCCACGCCTTCGGCACCACGCTGCCAGCAGCCGAGAAGCAGGACCTTATCGCCTATTTGCTGACCTTCTAGGAGAGTTCGATGTCGACAGCGACAACGACGGCGCACTCGACCGAAGACGGCGCGCTGCGATGGTTCCGGCGGCTGATGTGGGCCGGCATTATCGGCAACGTCGTCTTGGGCATCGTCTCCATCGCCTATACCCCGCAAGTGCTCGAGCTCGCGAAGGTCGATCCGGCGACGCCGTTGGTCTGGCCGCGTCTTTCCGGGATGTTGGTCATGCTTCTCGCCGGCTTCTATATTCCGGCCGCGATCGATCCCTACGCCCATCGTTTCTCCGCGGTCTTCGCGGTGGTTTGCCGGTTTGCGGGCACCATCTTCATGGCCGTGGTCGGCGGACACTACATCATTTTCGGTCTGTTCGATTTCGTCTTCGGCGCTCCGCAAGCGATCTGTCTTTATCTCGCCTGGCATCGGACGAACGCGGCGCCCGATGGCCGCGCCTCCGGCAGCACGATCGTCGCACTGCTGGCCGGCCTGCTCGCCGTCGGCGCCTTCGCCTGGGGCGCCTTTCAGTGGCTGACGCAGCCGATCCTGCCGGCATTTGCGTCCGACGAGGAGTATTTCAAGTACGGCTCCATCGGCAACGATGGTGCGGGCGGCATTCCCTATCCGATCTGGATCGCGATGCCGGACGTCTGCGCCCATCACCTGCCGCGTCCACAAGGCTATGCCGCCTTCGGCCTCCTCTACGAGCGCGGACGCAACCCCGCCATCGACCCGCCCATAGGGTTCTCTCGGGCGAAGGTCGGGGTCGAGCGCATGGCGATCAATTGTGCCGTCTGTCACACGGTGCGCGCGCGACTGGCTGCGGATGCCGAGCCGCAGTTCTACGTCGGCGCCGCCGCCAATACCGTCGACATCCAGGGCTATCTGCGTTTCCTGTCGCGCTGTGCGGCGGACGACCGTTTCACCCCCGATCACCTGATTCCGGCGATGGCGGCCAAGGTCAAGCTGTCCTGGCTCGACCGCTTGACCTACCGATTCGTCCTCATCCCCTTCGTGCGCAGGCGCCTGTTGGAGCAGGGGGAGGACTTGGCCTGGGCGAGTCGCCGTCCGGTTTGGGGACCGGGCCGGATCGATCCGTTCAATCCGGTCAAATTCGGGATGCTGCACCTCGCTGACGACGAGACCATCGGCAACAGCGACATGCAGGCGGTATGGAACCTAAACTCACGCGAGCAAATTCGTGCATCTGCACCGTTGCATTGGGATGGCCTGAACAACTCGGTGCGAGAGGTGGTGATCAGTTCGGCCCTCGGTGACGGCGCCGTCGCGCGCGAGTTCAACTTCCCGGCAATGGAGCGCATCGACCGCTTCCTGCGCGCGTTGCCTCCACCGCCGTCGCCGCACCGGCCCGACGCTGCGGCCGTCGAACGTGGCAAGGTGGTATTTACGGCCAACTGCGCCGAGTGTCACGCTCCGGACGGCAAGCGCACGCTCACCGTGATCTCGGTCGCCGAGGTCGGCACCGACATCAACAGGTCTCATATGTGGACCGAGCTTGCCCGCGACGCCTATAACAATTTCCGCGAAGGCCGCGATTGGGGTTTCAAATCCTTCCGCAAGATCCCGGGCTACGTCGCGGAGCCGCTGCGCGGACTGTGGCTCAACGGGCCATACCTCCACAACGGCTCCGTTCCGACGTTGCGCGACCTGCTGGAGCCGCCGGCGCAAAGACCGGCCGCCTTCGTGCGGGGCCTCGACGTGGTGGACGCGCGCAACGGCGGCTTCGTCGCTCCCTCCTGCGATCCGCGACAGCAGCCCGCGGAAGGCTTCTGCTTCGACACGCGGCTCGTCGGCAACAGCAACGATGGCCACGTCTATGGCACGGCGCTGTCGGCGGCCGAGAAAAGCGACCTTTTGGCCTATCTGCTAACGTTCTGACGCGATGGAGAATGTCATGACGGATGCCGATGCCTTGACGATCGGCTGGACGCAGGCGCAGGCGGCGACGCGGCGCAACGCTTACCGCCGACTGCTTGGCTTCAATCTCATCATCCAGACGGCGGTCGGCCTCATCGCCGTCGTCGTACCGGTTTGGCTCGCGCACAAAGCCAATCTCCCCGGTCCGCCGTCGTCCGGCTGGGTGCAGCTTTGGGGGGTCATGTTGCTGATCATGGCAACTCTCTATCTGCCGGGCTGCTTCGAACCGGTCCATGTGCGTTGGCCGAACATCGTCGGTATCGTCGCGCGCTTCGTCCTGGCGGTTGCCTATGTCCGTCTCGGCCAAGGCTTGCGGTGGTTCGCGCTCTATGAATTGGCGTTCGCAGTGGCGCTGGCTTGGAGCTATCGCCAATTGCTGCGCGCTGAACTCATGTCGCGCCCGTAGCAGAATCATAACTAGGTCGACCCAATCCAGTTCGGCGCGGCCGCCTCTCGCCGCGGTCCTGCTGCCTTTTCGTTAACCAATTAACCTTAAGATCGCGGGGTGGTCGGTTCTTTCATGGGATGCCGCCATGCACAAGCTCGCGGTCGCGTTCTTCTACGCCTGCGCCCTGTTGTCGATCTCGGTCACGGCGCTCGTCTTTATCGGCAAGGCCTCGGCGCAACACGGCGGGCACGTTAGCGGTTACGAGGGCGCGGCACGCGCTTCGCCGTAACCGTCGGCTGCGCCGCAAGTCTTTTGGTCAGGCGCCGCTGACGCGATTTGGCGCGCGCTGCGGGGGCGCAGCCGCCAACAATGATGGCCTGACGGATGACGTCAATGCTCCAGCAGGAGCGAGCCGAAGCCCTCGATCTTGTCGTCGATGCCATTCTGGCGGAGCGACCACCAATAGATGCAGGTGTTGATCGCGAGCACCGGCTTGTCGAGCCAGAACTCGGCGATGCCGGCAAGCCGCGCCATCGCGAGATTGGTGCCGACCTGGATGACGGCGTCGACGTCCGGTCCGTTCACTTCGAGGATGGCGTCGCGCAGCTCGCGCTCCGGCACATGCGCAATCAGCACGGGACTCGCGCATTTGAGCCCTTTCAGGCGCACCACCTCGAAACCGCAATCGGCAAAGAAGCGGCGGACCTGCGCGTCGCCAACCGGCATGTAGGGAGTGATTACGCCGATGCGCTTCGCCCCATAGCGCTGCAACGCCGCGCGCGCCGCATCCGAGCCCATCGAGACCTTGACGCCGGCCCGCGCCTCGACCCGCCGGTGCAGCTGCTTGCTGCCCTCGAGCCCGTCCCAGAACGTCTCCGACGACATGCCCATGATCAGATAGTCGGGCTCGCACGTCATCACGTCGTCGACCGCCTGCAACATCTGCTTGCGGATGTTGTCCATCAGCTGATTGAAATCGTCATTGTTGCGGATCGGATCGTTGGGGATGTGGATGCGGCCGAAGTGATTGGTGACGCCGCGTGGCCGCATGGCTTCGAACTCCGGCTGCACGGAGGTGTTGGTCGAGGGCGCGATCACGCCGAATTTCTTGCGGAAGCCGAGCGCGTCGGTCATGGGGCGAAAGCTTGCCGCAGATCGCAGGCGAAAGACAATGGTGCGGTCTTCGCTTGCGGTCGGGGGCTCGAAGGAGGAGGGTGCCACCGTTGCGGGTTGGGCCGCTGCCCGCGGCCGTCCGACATGCTAGAATTCTGACGCCACACCAGGAGCGGGGCGATGCTGCGCACGGGCAAGGAGCATCTGGAATCGCTGCGCGACGGCCGCGTCGTCTATATCGGCAGCGAGAGGGTCGAGGACGTCACCCGCCATCCCGCCTTTTGCAACGCCGCTGCGACGGTCGCCACCCTCTACGACATGAAAGCGGATCCGGCGAACCGCGAAAGCCTGACCTATGAGGAGGACGGCGGCCGCCACTCGATCTACTTCCTGCGCCCGCGTACGCGCGAGGATCTGCAGCGCCGCATGCTGGGGCATCGCCGGATCGCTGACGTGACCTTCGGCATGTTCGGCCGCTCGCCCGATCACGTCGCCTCCTTCGTCACCGGCATGGCGATCAAGCCCGACGCGCTGCCGGCACCTTGCGCGCATGCCGACAATCTCCTGCGCTACTATCGTCACCTTCGCGACAATGACGTGTATGTCGTCTACGCGGTGTTGCCGCCGCAGGCGGCGCGCAATCCGGAATTCTATCAGCGGCAGAACCTTCCGGTGCCGACCCTGCGGGTGGTGCGGGAAGCAGACGACGGCGTCGTGATCTCAGGCATGAAGATGCTCGCGACCGGCGCGGTCTACGCCAACGAAATTTGGATCGGCAACGTGCTTCCGCTCGCGCCGGACCAGAAGAAAGAGTCGATCACCTGCGCGGTGCCGTGCAACGCGCCGGGTCTCACGCTCTGGTCGCGCAAGCCGGCGGTGCTCGGCGCTACCTCGGAATTCGATTCACCGCTCGCTTGGCGCTACGATGAAAGCGACAGCATGGTGCTGTGCGACAACGTCAAGGTGCCGTGGGAAAAGGTGTTCGTGCACGACGACGCGGTGCTCTCGCGCGACATCTACATCAAGACGCCGAGCCATTGCTTCGGAAATCACCAGTCGAACGTGCGCTACTGGTCGAAGATGCGTCTTCTGCTCGGCCTGTGCAGCAAAGTTGCGCAGACGACCGGCGCCGATCAGGTTCCCGCCGTGCGGGAAACGCTCGGTAAGATGGCCGCGGTCGAGAGCACGATCGGCGGGCTGGTGCACGGGCAGATCAACGCCTGCGAGCATTGGCCGGAGGGATACGTCTGCTTCAATCGCCGCTTCATGTATGCGGGACTCGACTGGTGCACGCAGAACTACAGCAAATTCATCGACGAACTGCGCGAGCTCTGCGGCGGCGGCGTGTTCCAGATGCCGGCGGACATCTCGGTCATGGACGATCCGGACCTCGCCCGGCAGTTCGCGAGCTATTGGCAGACGCCGCAGGCCGACGCCGTGACCCGCATGAAGCTATTCAAGCTGGCATGGGACATGGTCGGCTCGGAGTTCGCCGGCCGCCACCTGCAATACGAGAAATTCTATGCCGGTGCCGCCTTCATCATCCGCAATCATTCGTACCGCGAGACCGATTGGGGCGAGTTCAACAAGCTGGTCGAGGACCTGATGGCGAGCTACGACTATCCGGCCGAACGACATGCGACATCCGTCGTCAGTCTTCCGTCCGGTGACCCTCATGCCCCTCCGTTGAGCGCATAGCGGCCGTCCTTGAGGCGCTTGAGCCGGCCCTGTTGGTAGAGCTTGTCGAAGTCGCGCAGGATCTCGCGACCGTCGCGGGTGCCGAGCGTGGCCATGAGTTCGAGATAGGTGGCGGGGCCTTCGGCCAGCGCAGCTTCGAGGGTCTGGCGCGGGCGTCGCGGCATTTGCGGTGGATGCGGCACCGTGAACTCGGCGCTGGTGCCCTTGCCGAACGGCTTGGTGCAGTCGAAGCCGCCCTTGGCGCCGGTGCGGCTCCCTTGCAGCGACGGATCGAGCGGGACGCAACGGAAGCCCGATGCCACGACGAAGTCGCGGTCGGCCTGGAAGCGCGTGGCCAGCGCCCAGTCGATCTGCTCGTCGGAAAACACGTCGATGTCGTCGTCGACCACGAACACATGCTTGACGTCGCCCGAGGAGCAGAACACCGCGGCGATGGCGTTGCGCGCCTCGCCGGGATTGCGCTGACGCAGCGAGACGCGCACGTTGTACATGCCGCCGGACGATGCGGTACAGCAAACCGCGACCGGCTCGCGAACGGCGTGCTGCAGCACGTTCCAGATCGCGGCCTCGGTCTTGGCGGCGCCAAGTTGCGCCGTGTCGGTGAAGGTGAGCCGCGCGCCGCCGATGGTCACGGTCTGGAACAGCGCGTCGCGCCGTTTGGTAATGGCGGTGAGATGGAATACCGGGTTGCTTTTGAGCAGGCCGTAATAGCCGATGTATTCACCGTAAGGTCCCTCGGGTTCGATCAGCCCGCGCTCGTCGATATAGCCTTCGAGCACCAGTTCGGCATCGGCCGGAACGCGGACATCGACGGTGACGCATTTCACCACCGGCACCGGCGCGCCGCGCACCGCACCGACCACGTCGAGCTCGTCCATCGGCGCCGTCGCGGCGACGGCGGCGAGAAAATCGCTGGGATGGCTGCCGACCGCGAAGGCGACAGGCATGCGCTCGCCCCTGGCAACCGCGGCCTGGTAGAGCGCGCGCAAATCGCTCGGGGCATTGAGGTCGATGCCGGCGGCGCGCGGGCCGCGCAGCATCAAGCGCCGGCAACCAATATTGGTGAAGCCCGACTTCGCATCGCGCGCGTAGTCGATGCTGGCCGAGATATACGGTGCGCCGTCGAGCCCGTGCTGCAGGTGCACGGGCAATGTGGTCAGATCGGCATGGTCACCGGTGAGCACGACCTCGTGCACCGGCGCTTGCGCGGAGGGCACTTCGATCGGGGCAACCGGATGCTGCAGGCGCTGGCGCAGGACGGCGGGAAAGCCGGGCTCGTCGGTATCGAGCGCGGCAGCAAGGCGGCGCCGAGTGCCCATCACGTTACCGACGAGTTCGGTCTTTTCCGGCCCGACCGCGCGGAACCAGACCGCGTGGGGATTGCAATCCAGCACCGCGGCCACGTCGATGAGGTCGATCGGATCATCATGGACGACGCATTCGCCCTGCTGCACAAGCTTCTCGACGAAATGGCGCAAACGAAATTTTTCGGTATCGGTCATGAAGATGCTTTCCAGTCGATCGCGTGCAGCGTGTCGGGCGATCTTAGCGGGCGGACGTGAAGGGGTCCAGAAAGGCTGGTCGTTACGAAGAACGTGATGCGGCAGTCGTCGCCTGCAGATCTTCAGACGGCCATAGAGATTGTCGATGCGGTCCCAGCGGTCGTAGTGGACCAGCGCTTTGAATTCCTCGAAGCCCATGCCCTGGTCACGCAGCGCGAAAGTGCCCGCGCGCATGTCCCCCAGCACGATCTTCATCGCCTTGGCCGCGTGCATGATGGTTTCGAGGCCGAAGCAGATCGCGTTGAATCCGAGCTGCTCGAATTCCTTGGGCGAGAGGATGGGGGTGCGCCCGCCGACCAGCGGATTGGCAAATTGCGGCACGTCGAAACTGCGCGCGAGGCGTTCGAGCTCCTCGACGCTCTCCGGCGCCTCGACGAAGATCGCCTCCGCGCCGGCGTCGATGTAGCGCTCGGCGCGCCGCAGCGCCTCGTCGAAGCCCAACACGGCGCGCGCATCAGTGCGCACGCAGATGAGCGTCTCGGCATCAAGCCGCTCCGCCATAGTAGCCCTGATCTTGGCCTCCATGATTTCCGCTGCAACGACCTTCTTGCCGGCCATATGACCGCAGCGCTTGGGCCAAGCCTGGTCCTCGAGAAAGACCGCGCTCGCACCTATGCGTTCGTAGGTTTGAACGGTGTGCACGGCGTTCTTGACGTCGCCGTAACCGTCGTCGATATC
>JBKOXY010000205.1:0-6136 GCA_046725125.1 Pseudomonadota bacterium
TTTCATCGCCGGCCCGCTCGCCGGCACGCTGCTCGCCGACATGGGCGCCGACGTGGTCAAGATCGAACCGCCGCAGGGCGACATGGGCCGCGCCACGCCGCCGATCCGCGACGGCGAGAGCGTGAGCTTCGTCGCGCTCAATCGCAACAAGCGCAGTCTCGTGCTCGATCTCAAGCGACCGCAAGCGATCGGGATCCTGCTCAAGCTCGCGCACGTATCGGACGTGGTGCTGGAGGCGTACCGGCCGGGCGCGCTCGACAAGCTCGGCCTCGGCGCCGCGCACGTGAAAGCCGTTAATCCACGCATCGTCTACACCTCGGTGTCGGGCTTCGGCCAGACCGGACCGGACCGGCGGCGCGCCGGCGTCAATCTGATCATCGAAGCATTTTCGGGCGCGCTCTCGGTGACCGGCGAGCCCGGCAAGATGCCGATGCGGCCGGGCGTGCAGACGGCCGACGTGTTCGGCGCATTGTTCGCGGTCTATGCGACGCTCGCCGCACTCGTGGGTGCCGCCCGCAACGGCGAGGGCCGCATCGCCGACGTGTCTCTGGTCGAGGCCTCGATCGCCGCGGCGGCGTGGGAGGTCGCCGAATATCTCGAAACCGGAAACGTGCCGCAGCCGCTCGGCAACCGCCATCGCCTCAACGCGCCCTATCAGCTGTTCGAGACCAAAGACGGCCGCTATCTCGCGATCGGAACGCCCAACGATGAGCTGTTCGCCCGGCTCATGCAGGTCCTCCATCTCGACGCGCATGCAAGCGATCCGCGCTTTTCCTCCTATTCCAAGCGCAAGGCCAACGAGGACGCGTTGCTCGCGCTGGTCGAGCCGGCCGTGCGCGGGCGCGGTTGCCAGGAATTGGAGCAAGCGCTGCTCGTTGCCGGCGTGCCGTGCGCGCGCGTGAACAACTTCAAGGAGGTGTTCGACGATCCCCAGATCATCGCCCGAGACGTGATGCAGGAGCTTGCGCATCCGCGTCTAGGCAAGATGCGCACCACCCGCAATCCCGTCCTCTTCGACCACGACGGTCCTGCAATCGACCGGCATGCACCCATGCTGGGCGAGCACTCCGAGGAGGTGCTGGCAACGCTCGGCTATTCGCCGGCCGAGATCCGGGATCTGGTGGCGGCAGGGGTAACACGCCCAGCGACGGCGAAGGGAGCGGTTCAGGCCGCGGAGTAGCGACAGCGGAGAACACTCGCGAGGACAAAGGACCATGCCGCTTGCGCGCAGCTTTCTCTACGTCCCGGCCAATCGCGAAAAATTCCTGGACAAGGCGATCGGTCTGCCGGCGGACGCCTTCATTTTCGATCTCGAGGATTCCGTGCCCGCCGCCGAGAAGGCCGATGCGCGCGCCGGCGTGCGCGCATACGCGCCGAAATTCCCGGGCAATCGGGTCTGGGTGCGGGTGAACGGGCTCGACAGCGGCCTCGCCGACGACGATCTCGACGCGATCATCGGCGTCGCCGGGCTTGCCGGCGTTTTCCTGCCCAAGATCGAGACGCGCGACGAGGTGGTGCGCTGGGTCGCCATGATCGGCGCGATCGAACAAACGCGCGGCATCACGCCGGGCTCGACCAAGGTCGTGCTCTCGATCGAAAGCGCGCGCGGCGTGCTCAATGCCTACGACATGGCCATTGCGGCCGAGCGGGTGGTCTCGCTGACCTTTGGCGGCGCGCAGGACGGCGATCTCAACACCGACCTCGGTTGCGCCTGGTCGATCGACGGCCCGGAAATGCTGCACGCGCGCTCGCACACCCTGCTGGCGGCGCGCGCCGCCCGCTTCGAAGCGCCGCTCGACGGCGTGTTTGCGAACGTACGCGACGCGGAGGGTTTCGAGCGCGATACCGCGCTCTCGCGTCAACTCGGCTATCGCGGTCGCAAGCTCATTCATCCCACGCAGATCGAACCCTGCAACCGGCTCTACCGCCCGAGCGCGGCCGAGCTCGACTATTACGCGCGCGTGCTGGAGGCGTTCGACCAGGCGCTGGCGCGGGGCAGCGCGTCGACCACCGTCGACGGGCGCATGATAGACGCGGCGATGGCGAACGCCGCGCGCCGGGTCTTGGAGGCGGACGCGGCGTGGAAAAAGGCCGGGTAGCTTCGGACGAAGGGAAATGAATGGCCGCGGATCGCGGCACGCGCGCCTTGTCATTTCTTGGCGGCGCCGAACGGCGCCGCGTTCTCTTCGAACAGCTCGATCACGGTGCCGGGTTCGGACTCGTCGGTGAGCCCGACCGTGATGCGCTGGCCGTCGGACGTGCGCACGCTGGCGATGCGCCGAGGCTGCCAATCGGTCTGCCCGAGCATATGCCGGATGGTCGAAATCTCCTCCACCACGGCCTGGTAGACCCGATCCTCTTCGAACCTATCGCCGTGACAGCGCGCGCAGAGGAGCCGCTGCGGAAAAAATCCCGTCCGACATTTGACGCAGCGCCAGATTGCGACGCCTCGGTTCATTCCACCCGCTCCAACACGGCGGCGGCGGCCGTGCCGCCATAGCGATACAGCGTCATGCCATATCCGGTCGTCACCGCCAGCCTTGCATCCTCGACTTGCCGCGCGCCGGCGCGACGCTGCAATTGCAGCACCGCTTCCGAGATTCCATTCAGTCCCCCCGCGGGTCCTCCCGGCTGGCCGGCGGAGAGCATCCCGCCCCAGGTGTTGAGGGGAAATCGTCGCTCGCCGATGTCGCGGCGCGCGAAGCGCGCAAGATCGTTGCCCGGGATCATGCCGAGATCGTTGAGCTGCGCGAGCACCATGGTCGGGTAGTCGTCGTAGATCGAGGCGACATCGATATCTCCAGGACCCACGCCGGCGGCCCGCCACAGCTCGCCGGCGAAGGTGCCGATGCCGGTCTGCAAGCCGTCGCCCTCCTGATTGTCGTAGTTGAAGCTTGCGCGGTGCGCGCGCACGCGCACGGGCGCGCGGCCGCGCGGACAACGATCGGGGTGAGCGACGACGATGGCCTGCGCGCCCGCGACCACCGGCACGCAGTCGTAGCGCGACAAAGGATCGGCGACCAACGGCGCGGCGAGATAGTCCTCCATGGTCATCGGTGCGCGGTACACGGCATAGGGGTTGTGCGCCGCCCACGCGCGCTGCGCGATGGCGAGATGACCGTAATCGGATTTTTGCAAGCCGTACGTCTTCATCTGCCGGCTGGTCACGAGCGCATAGACGCCGTTCGGCCCGCCGTGGCCGAGCGGCGCAAGGTGCAATTGCGTCACGATGTTGAAATTGGCCGCCACCTTGGCATAGCCGCCGAGTCCGGTGGCATCCCCACCCGTCACCAGAATCATCGACGCGGCGCCGGTCTCGATGGCGCGCAGCGCGTGCCCCAGCATGTTCATGGCGGAGCTGCCGCCGTTGGTATCCTGGACGAGCCAGCGCAGTGACAAGCCGAGCTTCCAGGCGAGATCGACGGCGGCGTCCGGCGCCAGCGAGAACGAGGCGACCGCCATCCCGTCGATCTCGCACGGGTCGATCTCAGCGTCCGCCAGCGCGGCGACGACCGCGTCGCGGATGAAGGTATGCGTCGACTGTCCCGGCTGCGGCCGGCGCGTATAGGCCGACTGTCCTACCCCGATGATAGCAGCATTCGTGTGCATGATTTTGTCCGGCAGCGCGTTGAGAGGGATGGGTCCGGATGTTAGCCTCACTGTCATCACCCGCGAAAGCGGGCGATCCAGCCACGGCCGATGATATCGGTCCCCATTCCCGCGAAGCGCGAACGATGCTCACATGATCCGTGCCGCGATCGTCGGACTGGGGCGCTGGGGGCGCTCGCTGGTCGCATCGGTGCAGGGCAAGAGCAAAGACCTGCGCTTCGTGCTCGCCCATACCCGCACGCGCGCGACGGCGGAAGACTTTTGCCGCGGCCAGGGCCTGGCGCTGGTCGACAGCTACGAGCAGCTCCTCGCCGATCCAAACGTGGACGCGGTCGTGCTGGCCACGCCCCACAGCCTGCACGAATCGCAAATCATCGCGGCCGCCGCGGCGGGCAAGCACATCCACGTCGAGAAACCCATCACGCTCGACCGCGCTGGCGCCGATCGGGCGGCCAACGCCGCACGCAAGGCGGGCGTGGTGCTGGCGGTCGGCTACTGCCGCCGCTTCCATCCGTCGGTGGTGGAGGTGCGACGGCGTCTCGCCGAGGGACGGCTCGGCACCGTCATCTCCATGGTGGCGCAGCACACCACCAGCACCGGCCAGTTCATCGCGCCGGACAACTGGCGCGCCGCACCCGAGGAAGCGCCCGGCGGGGCGCTGACGGCCGTCGGCGTGCATGCACTCGACCACATGATCGAGTTCGCCGGCCGGGTGCGCGACGTCCGCTGCGTGACCGCCCGCAACATCCCAGGCCCTTCCGATGACACAACCACGGTCATGCTCCACTTCGACGGCGGCGCCACCGGGCTGATTTTCTGCTCGGTCGCCACCGCCACGAATTTTTCCTTCACGCTCTACGGCAGCAAAGGGCTGGCGGAGATTTCAAAGCCGAACTTGCAGACGTTGCGATTCGTACCGATCTCGGAGCAGGCGCCGACCGGCCCGGTCACCGCACCGCCCGACGAGAGCAGCGAGCACCCCGGCTTCGACATGCTCAACGCGGAGCTTACCGAATTCGCGCACGCGATCCGCGAGCGCAAACCTTATCCGGTGCCGATCGACGAGGTCCTGCACGGCATGTCGGTGTTCGACGCCATCGTGCGAGCGGCCCGGTGCAACGAGATCGTTACGGTGCGAGCACGATGACCCTCGAGTTCGTTATCATTTTGAACAAGGATGGATGCCCGGCTCACGCCTGCGCATGATAATTCAGGAGCGCCCATGGAAAAGCTGATCATTACGGTCGCCTGCGACTCGCGCACGTCCTATCCGCACAACCACCTCTGCCCGCCGCAGGAGGACATCCCGGGGGTCGCGCAGCAATACATCGACGCCGTCAACGCTGGCGCCGCGATCGCCCACATCCACGGCCGGCGCACGCTCGAGGAGACGATTCAGGCCGACGGTCGCCAGGTATCGCGCATCCACCACGACGACTGGAAGCGTCTGCAGAACGCGATCATGAACAAGGTCGATCCCATCATGCAGTTCGGCGTGGCGTCGGCACGCATCGAGGAAAAGATCAAGCTGATGGAGCTTGGGCCCGACATGATGGCGGTCTGCTTCAACGCGCACGATGAATATTTCCAGCCCGAGCCCTCGCTGCCCCCCAAACGTATGATGGCGATCCACCCGGTCGAGGAGCTCATGGCCTATGCCAAGGCCGCCGAGGAGCACAAGGTGAAGCTGGAATGCGAATGCTTCACCACCGGCGCGTTCTGGCATCTCGAATTCGTGCGCAAGCAGGGCTACCTCAGGGAGAACACCTACACCACGCTATTCATCGGCTGGCCCGGCGGCACCTGGACGCCGCCGACCGAGCGCGCTCTGCAGTTCATGGTCGATAATCTTCCGCAAAATTGCATCTGGAACGTGAGCGTTATGAACCCGCAGAAGCAGTGGCCGATTCTCGCGCTCGCGGTCGCGCTCGGCGGACACGTGCGGGTCGGCTATGAGGACAATCCCTATATCGCGCCGGGCGAATTCGCCAAGAACAACGCCGTGCTGGTCGAGCGCATGGCGGGCATCGCGCGCGGGCTGGGACGCGAGATCGCCACTCCCGACGAGGCGCGGAAGATCCTCGGGCTCACGCGCGCGCAGTGAGATGAGCCGCCGATGAAAAAGCGCAGGCTCGGCGGCTCCACGCTCGAAGTGTCGGTCGTCGGCCTCGGCGGCAACAATTTCGGCGGCCGCATCGATTTTGCGGCGTCGAGCCGCGTCGTACGCAAGGCGATCGAGCTCGGCATCAACCTGATCGACACCGCCGACAGCTACGGCGACAAAGGCGGCTCGGAGGAGTGGCTCGGACGAATTCTCGGCGAGGAGCGCAAAGCGATCGTGCTCGCGAGCAAGTTCGGCCTCCCGATGGATGACGCCGGCGAGCTCAAGGGGGCGTCACGGCGCTACATCATGCACGCGGTCGAGGCGAGCCTGAAGCGGCTGCGCACCGATTGGATCGACCTTTATCAGCTGCATCGCCCGGACCCGCAGACCCCGATCGAGGAAACCCTGCGCGCGCTCGATGAT